>JBAVUZ010000232.1:0-7680 GCA_049697035.1 Candidatus Angelobacter sp.
GTGCGAGCGACTCATCGTTCATTACCAAAGCTTGACCATCGCGTTCGTAACTTGATAAAAGCGGGAAAATTCCTTCAGGCGAACCTTTCGTGATTAGCATCCGCTCTTTTGCTTGCTCCACGACAACAGAGAGTCGCCGCCGCTCAAAGTCGAACGGAATTTCGTCGCACTTCGTGAATTCGGCAGATAACGAGCACGGCAGATTGCAAATCGCCACGTCGAGCGGGCTCTTAATTCCGGTTTCAAGCTTGCTGTTCAGCCACGCTAGTTGGAATGTCCGGTCCGACGGTGCTCCAAAGGGATCCACTGCGCGGTCCAGAACCATGTCACCCGTCGTAAGCGTCCCGGTTTTATCGCTGCATAGAACGTCAATGCTGCCAAAGTTTTGGATGGCAGAAAGGTGTTTCACAATTACATTCTTGCGCGCCATCGCCAATGCGCCTTTAGCCAGAGTAACGGAAGTGATCATGGGAAGAAACTCAGGCGTCAATCCCACAGCCAGCGCCACCGCGAACAGCAGAGATTGCAGGGGATCACGGTGCATAACAACGCTTACCACGAGTAGAAAAAGCACCAGGAAAACTACGGCCCGCATGATCAGGTTGCCGAACTGTCGCAGGCCACGGTCAAAAGCGGTTTCTTCCGGGCGCGCAGCCAGACGGTCCGCAATATCGCCAAAGGCCGTATGGCGTCCCGTGGTTGTAATGATTGCCGTGGCCGTCCCGCTCACCACTGAGGTACCCAGAAAGACCATGTTACGGGCGTCCGGCGTGTTTGACACCGCTGTGCCATTGGCTTCTTTTTCTGCAGGCAGCGACTCGCCTGTAAGCGCCGCCTGCTGGACATAGAGATCGCGCGCGACTAAAAGACGTGCGTCGGAAGGGACCAGGTCGCCCGCGCCAAGCCGGATCGTGTCGCCGGGAACCAGTTTCTTTCGGTCCATCTCCTGCCAGCGACCGTCGCGCAGCACGGTAGCTGTCGGCGCGACCCGTGCCCTCAAGCTTTCTATGGCGATCTTAGACCGGTAAGTTTGATAAAAATTGATTCCTGCGCCGACGAGTACCATGGCAACGATGATCCCGGCATCCAGCAACTGCCCGATGAAGCCGGAAATGACTGCTGCAATCAGTAGAATGATGCCCAGCGGATTTACAAACAGCAGTAACATCTCTGTGAGCACGGAATGGCGGCGTGCCGGGGCAGGATCGTTGGCGCCGTACTGTTTGAGCCGTTCCTCAGCTTCCGGCGTCGTCAATCCGACATTATCTGCCGGGTTAGTCTGAACCGCTTTTTCTGCAAGCGCCTGCGGCATGAACTCCTCGGTAAGGCAGCATTGTAGGCCTTATCCGTGCGTTGAACATTTACTATCGGTCGTTCGCTGCTTTACTAGTTCCACCTAAATCTTAATTATTAAATAGTTCTTGTACTGCCGTTAAAGAGATCGACATTGGTTTCTTCTTAGAAAGCGCGCTGAAACTTTAAAGCAATGCTGTTCATGGCCTTAGCCATACTGGTTCTATGGGTCCAATCTGCATACTGTCCGGTTTTGGAAAGCGCAAAAAAAAAGCCCCTATGCTGCATATCGATCATTGCCAATTATCTTAATTCAATCTTGGCAAAACAAAAGGTTTTGCCGGCTGCTCAGGAGAAATCTGGCCCTTGGTTATTGAAAGACAGTGTATCCGCAGATTAAATCGAGAGATAATTGCCAATGTGCTGCTAAAAGTGGCATGGTTGAATGATTTGAAAAGCGAGCATTTTGATCAGGATGCATTGTGGAACCGCGTACATGGTGATGTGACCCTGCTCCGCGAGTTGGTGGATCTGTTTGTCGCGGAAGTTCCAGGGATGCTGGCAAGAATAGAAAAATCAATCAAGCATGGTTCGCCGTCCGAGCTGGAAAAGGCCAGCCACAAGATTAAAGGATCAATGCTTCAGTTTTCCGCACATGCAGCGGCCAATATCGCGCTTAAGCTGGAGGAAAGCGGAAGAATCGGCTCAATGGCCGGAACGGGAAATTTGTTACAGGAATTGCGCCAAGAAATCTCTGAATTGCAGCAAACATTGCGTGCAATGGTGCGGGATGGGGCTCCGCGTTAACCCAGTGGGTTGCCACCATGCTCCACGAAGATTGTACGAATAGAAGTCAGGGGAGTGGATGTAAAGATGTCAACGCTGGTGATGGATTCGCGACAAACGGAACTCCTTCAAGTGCTGCTGGTCGAAGACAATGCACTCGATGCGAAGTTCATTACGGGATTGCTACGTTTACCCACCGCCACCTTGCAATGCCAGCACGTCACCCGATTGGTTGAAGCTTTGGGACATCTTGAAAGAAACCATCCTGACGTGATTCTGCTCGATCTCAATCTTGAAGATAGCGCCGGCTACCAGACCTTTTATCGAATCCGGCAAGCAGCGTCGCGCGCCGCCATATTGGTCCTGAGCGGCTCGGATGACGAAGAACTGGCCATTAAGACCGTCCGCGAGGGCGCGCAGGATTATCTGGTAAAAGGTACGTTTGATGGACGGCTGTTACTGCGCTCCATTCGCTATGCCATCGAGCGCAAACGCTCTGAAGAAGCTCTTCGGCAGAGCGAGGCCACGGTTCGCGCCATTTTCGAGAATTCTCTGGAAGGCATCGTTATTTTTGCCGGTGATGGTATCTGTCTGGAAGCTAATTCCGCGGCTGGAGCGCTGGTGAATCTCTCGCGCAATGATCTGATAGGTTGCTGTCTGTGCGGTTTCTGTGAAACAGGCTTTGAGCATGTTTGGGCGCAATTAAGCCTGGCAGAAAGCGGTAGAGGGCAATTTTGGGCTCACCTTAAAGATGGATCGCGGAGACTGGTGGATTATTGCTTCACCGCTAACATTCTTCCTGGCCAGCATCTGGCCATGCTGCGTGACATCACCGAGCAGCAGGATATGGAAGAACAACTGCGAGATTCGCAGAAAATGGAAGCCGTAGGCCGGTTGGCAGGCGGTGTAGCGCACGATTTCAACAATATTCTTGGCATTATCAGCGGCCATGCCGAACTCCTCGAATCCAGCGCGTCCAGCCCGGTGGAACGCGGGCGCGCGGAGAAAATCATCTCGGCCACTGAAAAGGCGGCGTCGCTTACGCGGCAACTGCTTGCCTTTGGACGCAAGCAGGTCATGTCACTCAAGTTGCTGGATCTGGCCACAGTGCTGGAGGGTCTCAGCAGCATGGTGGATTGCCTGGTGGGCGCTGAAGTGCAAATTAGCATTCAAGCCACAAAGAATGTTGGCTTGGTGCGCGCGGACCAGAGCCAGATGGAGCAGGTGATTATGAACCTGACGGCAAATGCCCGCGAAGCCATGCCCGAGGGTGGAACCCTGACGATAACCATTGACCGCTATGAGAGTTCCACTGATCAGCCCGAGCTGCCTCCGGGGGACTATGCGCGATTGTCTGTTAGCGATACAGGCTGGGGCATGAGCCTGGAAATCCAATCGCGGATTTTTGAGCCATTCTTTACTACCAAAAAGACTGGTTCAGGATTAGGACTTTCCACCGTTTACGGCATCGTGAAGCAAAGCGGCGGCTACATTACGGTAACCTCCGAAGCACAGCGCGGTTCAACCTTCAGTGTTTACTTGCCGCTGGTGAGTGGCAGCGATCTAAATCCCACACCGTCGGAAATCCGGGCAAGATCGCATGTGCCAGGACACGAAACCATCATGGTGGTTGATAACGAAGAAGATCTGCGCAACGCCTCTTGCGAGTATCTGGAGAGTTGCGGCTATCGAGTTCTATCAGCCGGCGATGGCAAAGAGGCAATTGAGATTTGTGATCGCCACACAGGGCCTATCTCTTTGCTGATTTCAGATATCGTCATGCCAAGGCTGAGTGGCCGTGGATTGGTGGACCACGTGCGCAAGACGCGTCCCGGTACGAACGTGCTAATAATCTCCGGGTACGCTGATGACGCAGTATGGCGCCATGGCATCGCCCTGGACCCAGCCTGCTTCCTGCAAAAGCCTTTTACTTTCCAAGCGTTAAGCACGAAAATTCGAGCAATACTTGACAAAGGAAATTGACTCTCCAGCGAATCTCCCGAGCATCGCCCTCCTCGTGATACATTCAAATCTTCCCTATGACAGAACGCGCTACTCCGCGCTGGCTTGACGTTCTTTGGCTCATCTTTCTTGGCGGACTTGCGCTCATTCCGCCTGTTGCCGAATTACACAAGCAGCTGATTCTGCTGATCATCGGAATCTCGCAATTGCTGGAGACCCAATTCGTACGGCGCGCGGGGAAGCCTGGTCCAGCGATGGCCGTACTCATCAAGATAGTTCTTGCCACTGTTCTGATCAATCACACGGGCGACCCGGCGGCCATCAATAGCGGCTATTATCCCATCTACTATCTGCCGGTCATGACCGCGGCCATGTATTTTGGGCCTGTCGGAACGCTGCTCTGGACATTGGCTGCGTCAGTGGCTTATAGCTCGTATCTGTATCAGGCGAACCTGCACTTTACCATCACAGCCAACAGCCTCTCTGAGCTGTTAATGCGTGTTCTGTTCTTTTTCTTTGTGGCGATGACAGTAAACCGCTTCGTGATGCAGTATCGAGTTCAGGTGCGACGGTACCAAGCTCTTTCTGAAACACTGACCGAGGCGAATCGTAACCTTAAGCTTGCGCAGGACGAGGCGCGCAGGGCAGAAAGGCTGGCGGCGCTGGGGCAGCTTTCGGCCGGCCTGGCCCATGAGATTCGCAATCCGCTGGGTGTAATCAAGGGCTCGGCCGAAATACTTACTCAAAAATTGGACGATGCGAACCCCCTGGCAAAAGAGCTCGCGGGATATATTTACACTGAAGTGAATCGGGTGAGCGCGCTGGTGAGTCGATTTCTTGATTTTGCCCGGCCTTCGCAGCTTGATTTGGGCGCCCATGATCTGGCCACGGTGGTTGAACGATGCCTAAAGACGGTTTCTGAGCAGGGCGCGTGCAAAAAGGTGAGCATAAAACGTGACTATGCTTCCGGCTTGCCTCCGGTGATGCTGGACCGCGATTTGTGCGATCAGGTTTTTACCAACCTGTTCATGAATGCCTGCGAAGCCATGGGTGAAGAAGGCGGGGATCTGCGCGTGAGGCTTCGTGCGTCCGATGAAACTACTGAAGCGCGAAGCGTTGTGGTGGAGATAGAAGATAGCGGTCCAGGCGTCCCACCGGAAATGAAAGAGCAGATTTTCAATCCATTTGTTACGACGAAGAAATCAGGAGTCGGCTTGGGGTTGGCGATTGTTTCCAAAATTGTCGATGCGCACGGAGGATCGCTCAAGCTTGTGAGCGAGCCGGGGCGTGGAGCTTGTTTTCGGGTCACATTCCCGGCGGCGGCAGCAGACACTGAGACGGGCGCAAAAAACTAAATCCCACCAAGGAGACGCAGAGCACGGAGAAAGCTATTTTCCGAGCGTAGTAACGGAAATCGATTCTCAAAAAAACTTAGGACGCGAAAGTGGGTTGATCTTTATCAACAGGTGGTTAGTAGTGATCCCTCACCCGCAATCCCGGCGGGTGAGGGTAAAAAATATGGCGAATATCCTTATCGTTGAAGACGAACCGCGCATGCGACGGCTGCTGGAGATCAGCCTGGGCGAAGTCGGACACAACGTCCAGACAGCGGGTGATGCCGAGACCGGCCTGCAGTTCTTGCGCAAAGAACCGGCGGACCTGGTGGTGACCGACCTGAAGCTGCCGGGCATGAACGGCCTTGAGTTCCTGCAGGAAGGGAAGCGCCTGAACCCGGCGCTACCGTTCATCGTGATGACTGCCTATGGCAGCGTTGAGACTGCCGTGGACGCGATGAAAGGCGGAGCCAGCGATTATGTGTTGAAACCTTTCACCATGGCCGAGATGAAGCTGGTTATCAATAAAGAGCTCGACGTCCAGCAGGTGCGCGATGAAAACGTGCGTCTGAAGGAAGCTTTGGGCAAGCGCTACCATTTCCAGAATATTGTTGGCCGAAGTAAGAAAATGCAGGAAGTGCTGGCGCTGGTGGAGCGCGTCGCGCCAACAAACTCCACGGTGCTCATCGGTGGTGAGAGCGGTGTGGGTAAAGACCTGATCGCACGCGCCATTCACCAGAATTCGCGGCGTGCTTCCGGGCCATTCATCAAGATCAACAGCACCGCTATTCCTGACACGCTTTTTGAAAGTGAACTGTTCGGCTTTGAGCGCGGGGCTTTTACTGGCGCGGTGGCCAGCAAGCCGGGCAAGTTTGAACTGGCGGATAAAGGCACACTCTTTCTCGATGAAATCGGCGACGTGCCGGCGGCCATTCAGGTGAAGCTGCTACGCGTCTTGCAGGAACGCGAGTTTGAGCGTCTGGGCGGCACGAAGACTCTGAAAGTGGACATACGCATGATCGCCGCCACCAATCGCGATCTGCGTGCTGCCTTGGAAGAAGGAACGTTTCGCGAGGATCTTTACTACCGGCTGAACGTTGTGCCCATCGATATTCCCCCTTTGCGGGAACACAAAGAAGATATTCCTGACCTGGTGAACCATTTTCTAGCTCGCTTTGCCGCTGACAGCGAGAAAGAAATTGAAGGCATCACGCCCGCCGCACTCGACGCGTTGATGGAATATCACTGGCCGGGAAACATTCGCCAGTTGGAAAATTGCGTCGAGCGCGCCGTGGCACTTTCTGCCGGTCGGACGATTGATGAGAAAGACATTCACCTGGATACAAAGCAAAGCAAAGCTGGCGCGGCATCAACCCCTGCAGATCAATTTCTTCCTGAAGGCATGACTCTGGAGCAATGGGAAGACAATATGATCCGCGAAGCCTTGAAACGGGCCAATGGCAACAAGAGCCAGGCAGCGCGGCTGCTGGGACTGTCCAGGAATGCTCTCAGATACCGGCTGGGCAAACTTGGAGTAGCCGATGAAGGGTAATGAGGAAAAGGCCTCGAACCTCGAGGCCTTTCTGTCTGAATGTGGTAGTGTCTAGCGCTGTCCCCAGAGCGTCAACTCGGGCTTGCCTGAGTTGGGATTGGCTTTGGCGTACCACAGCTCAAAGCTCTTCACAAAACGATCGCCCTGCAGAGCGATAGCGCGGCTGTGCCCGCCGGCGCGGATCACATCGCGCACTAGGAGAACTTCCGGCTCACCGTCGCCATAGTGGACCACAATGCGGTCGAACTCGATGGGAGCATTCTTAATGCGAATTTGCAGGAAGCGGTAACGGCCGGCAGCCTTGCCAACTTCAATATTGTCATGGTCATGCTGGCCGTCAACGTGGGCCTGGCCCAGATAAGCCCAGCTTGCGGCATTGGCGGAAGGCGCAACATAGATCATTAGAGCTACAACAAAAAGCGGAATCAGGACCTTCTTCATTTGCAGATGTTCTCCTCTCAAGTTTTTGCTTCTTCGCAAGGTGCAGAACCGCGACCATGATGGTGTTCTTTATTCCAGCCGGTCAAGTTCTGAGAATGGTTCCGCTCCATGAAACCCAGCGAGGCAGCGTAAGTTGCTGGATTCCAGTTACTAAAGGGTTCCAGAAAATCATGCAACTTTTATCACCTTGCGGAGTTGTGCAAGAGAACAAATTTGTCCGATGTCGATCAGTCTGCCGATGCGGCGATCCTTGCTGGCAATGTTCCCAGTAATCTTGTTCGAAGCTTATGGTTAAGCGGCTCGGAATAAAAA
>JBAVUZ010000233.1:0-3574 GCA_049697035.1 Candidatus Angelobacter sp.
GGGCGAACATGAGCGCAAGTGAAGGAGATTACGGCAATCGCACCATTGAATTTGCCAACGCCGGCAAACCGGTGACCGTGGTTTTTGAAAAGAACAAAGCGACGACGGTTACGCAGGGAAAAGGGCAATAGAGCTGCTTCATCTTGAGTTAGCACGATACTTGGATCGCTGAATTAACCTCCGGTTTTGCGGCTTTTCCGCGCTGGACGCTCTTCTTCTACTGGAACGGCGGGCGTGCCGGTTGAGGAACGAATCGGTTTTTTCACTTCGGCCAGGCTCATCTTGAGCGCTTCAAGAATATCGACCACAGGCGCTTTGTGCCTGGTCTCCACGGTTTCAACGATCTGCTTGCCTTCAACCTTGGCCTGGATCATGGCCATCAGGTTTTCGCGATAGGCGTCGTGGTATTTCTGAGGCTCGAATTCAGCCAGCAGGGAATCAATCAGCATCTTGGCCATGGCCAGCTCTTTTTCTTTCACAATGCTGGTGTCGGTGCGGAACTCTTCGACCTGCCGGATCTCGTCAGGATAATACATGGTGTGCAGCAGAATGCCTTTCGGTCCCGGCCGCAGCACCACGATATGCTCTCGATTGTGCATGGCAATCTTGGCCACGCCCACGCATCCGCTCTGGCGCAGTGCTCAAAGAGCAGGGCATAGGGCTTTTCGCCGGCTTCATCGGGCGCCATGTAATAGGAGCTTTCAAAGAAGATGGCGTCGACCTCTTCAGCCTTTACAAACTCCAGTACTTCCATGGTCTTGGCGGTCTTCGGCGCGACCTTCTTGATGTCCTCGTCGTCGATGACGACGTATTTGTCCTTTTCGTATTCATAGCCCTTGACTATCTCACTTCGCGAGATGGGCTTATCCTCAAGCTGGCAGTAAAGGACCTGCTTGACGCGGGAGTTGTCCGCTTTATGAAGCTGGTTGAAGCCGACGGATTCACTGCGGGCTGCGCTGTACAATTTGACGGGAAGCGACAGCAGACCAAAAGTAAGATGTCCCTTCCAAACTGTGCTGGCCATTTCATGTTCTCCAGATATAAGGGCGTAGGGGTTATGAAAGCACAAAAAGCGGTGCAATACAATCTTCCGAACAGGCTATGTCACTAGAAGAATACCGGCGAAAAAGAGTCTTTTCCAGGACGCCCGAACCTTCACCCCAGAACGTGCAAACCCGGCACGCTCTGGGGGCCCCGAAGCCTCCGGATAAGCCTGCACACGAGGAAGGCAACCGCTTTTTTATCCAACGACATAGCGCACGGCGTCTCCACTATGACTTGAGGCTGGAAATGGACGGTGTACTTAAGTCCTGGGCACTGCCTCACGGTCCGACTCTTGATCCGGCGATTAAGCGTCTGGCGGTCCATGTGGAAGATCATCCGCTCGATTACGGCAGCTTTGAAGGCACGATTCCCAGCGGCAATTACGGCGCGGGCAGCGTCACGTTGTGGGACCGAGGCACGTATGAGTGGCTGGGCCCCAAGACGCCCGCGCAGATGTGGGAATCGGGCGACCTCAAGCTGCGCTTTCACGGGCACAAGATCGTGGGCGAATTTGCGCTGGTGCAGACCAATCGCGCCAAGGGCAAAGACTGGCTGCTGATCAAGAAAAAAGATTTCGCCGTGCGAGAAGGATGGGACCCGGAAGCCGATACGCGCAGCGTGCTGCAAGGCCCGGCGGAAATTTCTTCGGTTGAAGGAGCGGTGAAGGCTGATATGCCGGCTGCGCTGGAGCCGATGCTGGCTACGCTGGGCAACGCCGTCCCTTCCGGCAGTGAGTGGCTTTACGAAGTGAAGTGGGACGGATACCGCGCGTTGTGCTTCGTTGAGGGCGGCAAGGTGCGAATGCTTTCGCGCCGCGGCACCAAGCTGGACAAACAGTTTGCAGCGGTGGCGCAAGCGCTGGCGCAGAGCGTGAAGGCCGATACGGCGATCATCGATGGCGAAGTGGTTGCGCTGGATGACAATGGCAATCCGAGTTTTCAGCATCTGCAAAACCTCACTGGCTTCGG
Source organism: Candidatus Angelobacter sp. (assembly GCA_049697035.1). GTDB lineage: Bacteria > Acidobacteriota > Terriglobia > Terriglobales > Acidobacteriaceae > Angelobacter. The sequence continues at coordinate 2,013 of JBAVUZ010000233.1, forward strand.
CGCCAAACCGGCCCTCAAGGGTATGTCGCCGCCGAACCTGAATTTCTTTGCCTTCGATCTGCTGTATCTCAACGGATACGATCTGCGAAAAGCGGCGCTGATTGATCGGCGGCAACTCTTGATGTCGATTCTGTTGCCCAGCGAGGTCGTGCGCTACTCGGAGCACTTCATCGGCAAAGGAGACGAATTGCTGCAGGCGGTGCGGGCCAAAGGGCTGGAAGGGATTGTGGCCAAACTGGCGCAGAGCCGGTATGAATCGAAGCGCAGCGGAAGCTGGATCAAGATCAAGGTCACCACGCAGCAAGATTTTGTGATCTGCGGATACATTCTGGGAGAACGCGAACCGTTTGGCTCTCTGGTGCTGGGCTATCACAAAAACAAAAAGCTGGTCTATGCGGGCAATGCTGGCTCGGGATTCACGCAGCAATCGCTCAAGAGCGTGTTTGAGAAGATCAAGCCGCTCATCACGAAAAAGCCGGTGCTGAGCGACGTGCCAAAAGAAATCGGCGAGATAAGCTGGGTGAAACCGGAGCTAGTCTGCCTGGTGAAGTTCACGTCATGGACAAAAGACGACCGCCTGCGCGCGCCAGTGTTTATGGGGCTGAGGACAGAAGTTGCGCCGGAAGAGGTAGTGCGCGAGACCGGCTTGCTGGCGGGAGAGACGGAACAGGAATCGACGCAAGAAGTTTTGCTGCCGGCTGACAAAGCCGAGATCACGATTGATATCGATGTCCATCCGCTGAAATTTACGAACCTGAACAAAATTTTCTATCCGGCGGATGGTTACACCAAGCGCGACGTGATCAATTTTTACGCCGCGGTGGCAGACCTGCTGGTGCCACACCTGCAGGGCCGTCCGCTATCACTCAAGCGATATCCCAACGGCATTGACCAGGATTATTTCTTCCAGAAAGATGCTTCCGGATTTCCTGACTGGCTGCATCGGAAAGAGCTGGCGGACGAAGACGACGCAGAGTCGAAGACCAGGGTGATTTGCGATGACAAAGCTTCGCTGCTTTATCTGGCGAACCTTGGCTGCATTGATCAGAACCCGTACATGAGCCGGTTGGAAACGCTGGAGCATCCGGACTTCGTGCTGATTGATCTCGATCCGTATCACTGCGGCTATGGCCGCATTGTTGAGGCCGCGCAGTTGGTGCGGGAAAAGCTGCGTCTGATCGGGCTTACGGGATATCCCAAGACCACCGGCGGCAACGGCATGCACGTTTATGTGCCGGTGGAACCGATTTACAGCTCGGCGCAGACACGCCAATTTGCCGAAATACTGGCGCGATGGGTAGCGGCTGAGCGGCCTGACCTATTTACCACGCCGCGCATGGTTTCTGCCCGTGAGAAGGGCAAGGTCTATTTCGACTATCTGCAAAACGCCAGCGGCAAAACCATCTCCGCGCCTTACGTGCTGCGCGCGTATCCCGGAGCGCCGGTGGCCACGCCGCTCAAGTGGGATGAGGTCGTGCCTGGTCTGAAGCCGCAACAATTTCACATCGCCAACGTGTTGCGACGGTTTGAAAGAGTAGGCGATCTTTTTGCTGGCGTGCTCA
>JBAVUZ010000234.1:0-3273 GCA_049697035.1 Candidatus Angelobacter sp.
GGATGTTTCTGGTGCCTGGAAGCGGTGTTCGACCGCATGGAAGGCGTCACGTCAGTTGAATCTGGCTATATGGGCGGCCATGTGGATAAGCCCACTTACCGGCAGGTCTGCAATGGCGATACCGGCCACGTTGAAGTGGTGCGCGTTACGTTCGATCCGGCGGTCGTGACTTTCCGGGAAATTCTTGACGTGTTTTTCTCCATCCACGATCCCACCACGCTCAACCGCCAGGGCAATGACATGGGCACGCAATATCGCTCGGCCATTTTCTACTCGACGGAAGAACAGTATCGCGAGTCGAAAAAAGCTATTGACGAATTGAATGCCGCGAAGCACTGGCCGAACCCGATCGTCACGTCACTGGAGCCGGCGGCAAAATTCTTTGTGGCCGAGGATTACCACCAGGAATATTTCGCCAACAATGGGAACCAACCGTATTGCCAGTTTGTGGTGGCGCCCAAGGTCAAAAAGTTCGAGCAGAAATTTGCGCAAAAAGTTAAGGCCTGAGCGCAACATTTTTCGGTCCCTGGTGTTGCGCTAAGCTATTTGTTTTTATAGCTATGGCAGCCCTCCTTCGCGCAAAAATGGGCATCTCAAAAACGGTAGAAGGCAAAAACCGACGCGAGGAGACCCTATGAAACGTTTACTTACATTGTTGTTTGCATTTGTGATCACTGCTTCCTTAAGCATGCTGGCGCAGGAACCTGCCGCCAATCCGGGAGGCGCTGACAAGAAGACTGCCAAGGCAGAGAAGAAAGAAGCCAAGGCCGCGGAAAAAGGCAAAGCCATGAGCCTGACCGGCTGGGTAAAAGACCAGGACGGTAAAACCATGTTTATCAACGACAAAGATAAACAGGCATGGAGCATTGAGAACATGGATGCGGTGAAAGGCCATGAAGGCCATCACGTAAAGGTCAAGGCCAAGCTGAATGAGGCCGACCACTCCATGAATGTGGAAAAACTCACGATGATGCGTAAGGCCAAGCAGACTGCTGAAGAAAAGCAGAAGGAAGAAAAGAAATAGCAGCGAGCAACCATCACTAAAGATCACGCGGGCGGAGTTTGAAAGCTTCGCCCGTATTTTTTGCTATATGCTTGAAGCGTGCGTACTTCCCTTTCAGAGGCCGACCAGAAGCTTGCCCAGATTGTAGATGCGGCGCTTGCTGACGCGGCGCGCAAGAGCGGCGATTGGCTGGTGTGCCGCAAAGGATGCACGCAGTGTTGTTACGGGCCATTCGCCATTAGCCAACTGGATGCCTGGCGACTGCAAAAAGGCTTGAGTGATCTTAAATCCAGCGATCCGAAGCGCGCGGTACGAGTACGCCAACGCGCGCAGCAGGCGATAAAGCGATTATCGGCCAATTTTCCTGGCGATCCCAAAACCGGAATTCTGCGCGAAGACGAAGAAGCCGAAGCTGCATTCGCTGAGTTCGCCAATGACGAGCCTTGTCCCGCGCTTGATCCTGAAACGGGTGCTTGTGATTTATACGATGCGCGTCCGATGACGTGCCGCACGTTTGGTCCGCCAGTGCGGTCAGGCGAAGAAGGCGGCCTGGCTGTGTGCGAGTTGTGCTATCACGGCGCAACTGAGCAGCAGATTGCCAAATGCGAGATGGTCCCTGATCCAGACAATCTGGAAGAGCGGTTGATCGCTGAAGCAGAGAAGCAGACCGGCAAACGCGGGAACACGATTGTGGCGTTTTGTCTGGCAGGCTAGGGCTTCCGTCCTACATACAAATCCATTCCAAGAATTTCTCACCGCCATTGCCTCAAATCCAGGGACGCGCCCGCAAGATGATTCCCGAACTGCGTGATCACAAACAGTCTGGTCAGTTCGTCACTCTTCAGCGTGATGGCGGTCATAGCAACATACACCAGCCCTAGACAAGTATGAAGAGTGTGAAGAAATGAAAACAAGAGAGGTGCAAGTATGCGTTTAGCAACATTTAACGTGGAAAACCTTTTTGACCGTCCCAAGGCGATGAACCTTGACACGTGGCAGGAGAGCGGGCCGATCCTGGACGATTTCAACCGGCTCAACGATTTGATCGAAATGCAACACTACTCGGACAAAGTCAAGACCGAGATCAGCAAGCTTTACACGCGGCGGACCAGCTTCATCGAACTGCGCGAAAACAAAGGGAAACTGGGAAGGATGGTGAACAAGGTCTTCAAAGTCACCGCCAACGGGCGCGGCGGCTGGCTGGGGTGGTGTGAACTGAAAGAAGCTCCGGTCGAAGAAGCAGCCATTGAGAATACCGCGCGCGTCATCCGCGAAGTTCACCCGGATGTTCTCTGCGTGGTGGAGGCTGAGGACCGCACATCACTGAATAAGTTCAGCGAGAAGATGATGCCAGTAGTCAAGGGCAAGCCCTTTGAGCATGTAATGCTGGTGGAAGGGCGTGACGATCGCGGCATCAATGTCGGCATCATGGTGCAGGAGCCCTGCATGATCGAAAAGATCGTCAGCCATGTGGATGACGCTGACGACACAGGCCCCATCTTCAGCCGGGATTGTGCTGAGTACACGCTCACCACTCCTTCAGGCGAGACCCTGCTCATACTGGAGAACCACTTCAAGAGCAAATCCGGTACCGGCACCGAAAAAAAGCGCCTGCGCCAGGCCAAGCGCGTCCGCGAGATCTATGACCAACGTCTGAGAGAAGGCTGTGAGTACATCGCTCTCATGGGCGACTTCAATTGCGATCCCGCCAGCCCCGAACTCGCTCCCCTGACCGGCGATGGCCTGGTCGATGTGATGGACCACCCCAAGTTTGTTGGTGACGGCCTGCCCGGGACCTTCGGAGCCGGCAAAAAGAAGGACAAGTTCGACTACATCCTGATGTCTCCCAAGCTGGCCGACAAAGTCGTCTCGGGCGGCATTGAGCGTAGAGGTGTTTGGGGAAAATTCCCTCATTTTCCCGAGATCACAAAACCGGTGGAAGCAGCTTCAGACCATGCCGCAGTGTTCGTGGATCTCAACATCTGAGAGTTGTTACTTTGACGGTATTGGCCCGGTGAGCTCGTCGAGCGCGCCGGGCCATTCTTCTGTGAAGCATGTTTCTTCCCTGCAATCGTGCGGAGATCCGAAATCCTTAAGCCCACGCAAAATCTGACAATCAGGCCCCAGCCGACACCGGCATATCGGAAATCACGCCTTCAGGAATATGGTAGCGCTGGCTGCGCGGCAGCTTGCCGAGCAATCCCAGTGTGAAAAATGTCCCGGCAACGATCAAAAATGTTACCAGACGAACGTTGCCCAGGCTCGTAGCC
>JBAVUZ010000235.1:0-2993 GCA_049697035.1 Candidatus Angelobacter sp.
TAGCGGATTGGCCGGCAGCTGAAACGCCGCGTCGCGCGGGTGTGAGCGCGTTTGGTTCCGGCGGCACCAACGCGCACGTAATTCTGGAAGAAGCGCCTCAACGCCAGGCTTCTGGACCGGGGCGCGCAGAGCAGTTGTTCGTTATTTCCGCGCGAAGCCAGACGGCTCTGGATCACGCGGGGGCCAACCTGGCCTCATATCTGAGTTTCAGCGATGCTGCTCTGAATCTCGCCGATGCGGCGTTTACCTTGCAGACCGGACGACGGCATTTTCCCCATCGCCGGGCCACGGTGGCCCGCACGGCTGCCGAAGCAGCGGAGGCGCTGGTCTCTGGCGATTCCAAACGTGCATGGTCACGAAAGTGTGAGCATCCCGACGCACCAGTAGTGTTCCTGTTCCCCGGACAAGGTGCGCAGCAAGTCAACATGGGACGCGGTTTGTATGAAAGTGAGCCCATTTTCGAGGCGCAAGTGGATGAATGCGCGGAGGTGCTGCGGCCTATGCTGGGACTGGATTTGCGCACGCTGCTTTATCCGCAGCCGGGGCACGAAGAAGAGGCCTCGCGGCAACTCAAAGAAACCTTCATCACACAACCGGCGCTGTTCGTTGTGGAATATGCGCTGGCGCAACTGTGGATGCAATGGGGCGTGGCGCCCAAAGCCATGATCGGCCACAGCCTGGGTGAATATGTTGCGGCTTGCCTGGCAGGTGTGTTTTCACGGAATGTCGCGTTGGGGATTCTTTCCGCGCGTGCCCGCATGATGCAGGACCTGCCCGCGGGGGCGATGCTGGCGGTGCGTCTGCCGGAAGCCGACGCGATACCGCTGCTGGGCGATAAGTTATCCATCGCCGCTCTTAACAGTCCGGGCATGACGGTTGTTTCTGGCCCTTTCGACGCCATTGATGCGCTTTCTGCAACGCTTGAAGAAAAGAAGGTGATGTATCGCCGTCTGGCGACGTCACATGCGTTTCATTCGGCAATGCTCGATCCCATGCTGCCCGGCTTTGCCGAAGTTGTGAGCAGTGTGCAGATGCATCCTCCGCAGGTGCCTTTTGTTTCCAGCCTGACCGGCACATGGATCACTGACGAACAAGCCACCAGTCCTGATTATTGGGTGCAGCAAGTGCGCCGGGCAGTACGCTTTTCCAGTGGTATTGCCGAACTGCTCCACGAGCCGACGAATATTCTGCTAGAAGTTGGACCGGGGCAAACGCTGAGCACTCTGGCGCGCCAGCACCCGGCCAAACAGGCATCGCATGAAATCGTGGCCTCACTCAAGAGCGAGGAGAACGTCAAGCCGGATATGGGATCACCAGACGTGCGATCAAAAGATCTTCAAGCAAAAGACCTGCGCTCGCAAGACATTAAATCCATGCTGGAAGCCGTGGGGCACATATGGACCGCAGGCGGCAGCGTGGACTGGGCCAGGTTCCATAGCAATGAAGTGCGCCACCGGGTGTCGCTGCCGACCTACCCATTCGAACGGCAACGCTATTGGATCGATTCACCGCCACTCGCAACGGCAGATCAGGCAGCATCGCCGGCGAATGAAAACAGGACCCACAGTGAATTGAAGGAGCAACCGATGACAGTCCCGAATCCGAATAAAAATGCCGGAGACACTTCGCTTGCACAGCAGACGGCTGCGCTGGAGAAGCTGAGAGCGCTATTCAGTGACATTTCCGGGTTGTCCGCTGATCAGTTGGTTGCGTCGGCGCCGTTTCTGGAAATCGGGCTCGATTCGCTGCTCTTGACCCAGGCCTCCACCTCAATTGAGAAAGCGTTTGGGGTACACGTGACGTTTCGACAGTTGCTCGAAGAGCTTTCGAGTCTCGACGCGCTGGCCGCACATCTCGCGCCCAGCATGCCAACTCCATCAGCACCTGTGCCTGCGGCGGCGGCGCCCGTGAGCGCGCCCGTGATTGCGCCTTCGGCCATTGCGGCTCAGGCCGAGCCTGCTTCTATCCCATTAGGCGGAGTTGAAGCATTGGTGCGCAAGCAACTGGAAATCATGGAAAAGCAGTTGGAGGTTCTGCGCAATCCGTCCGCAGCAAGCGCGATGCAGCCTTCTGTCACCCAACCGGTTGCAACGGGGGTGGCAACGCCCATCACAAACCAGCCTGCCGCCGCACCAGCCACGCTTTCTCCCAGCGCCAGCACAAGCGTCAAGAAGCCGGAGATGCCTGCGTTCGGTCCTTACAAGCCAGTGCAAAAAGGAGTGGCCGGTGCGCTGCCAGACCAGCAACAAAAAGCGCTCGATGCGCTCATCACCCGCTACACAACGTTGACGAAGGAATCCAAACGCCTTACCGCAGAGCATCGCGCGCACTTCGCGGATCCGCGCACTGTTTCTGGCTTCCGCCAGATATGGAAAGAGATTGTTTACCCCATCGTCACGGAACGCTCACAGGGCTCAAGACTATGGGACGTGGACGGCAATGAATACGTCGACATGACCAACGGCTTTGGCTCAATTCTGTTTGGCCACCGGCCTGATTTTGTGATCCGTGCAGTGAGTGAGCAGATGGCGAAGGGCTTTGAGATTGGCCCGCAATCGCCACTGGCCGGAAAAGTTGCTGAGTTGCTTTGCCGCATGACGGGCATGGAACGCGCAGCATTTTGCAATACAGGTTCGGAAGCTGTCGTCGCCGCGGTCCGTACCGCGCGCACTGTGACTGGCCGCGACAAGATCGCCATGTTCACTGGCGATTATCACGGCATTTTCGATGAGGTACTGGCGCGGCCGCAAACTGTGAACAGTGTGTTGCGCTCCCGCCCGGTCGCGCCCGGCGTTCCTCAGTCGGCGGTGGACAATGTTCTGGTTGTGGACTACGGCGATCCGGCATCGCTCGATATTCTGCGCGCGCATGCGCACGAATTGGCCGCCGTTCTGGTGGAGCCCGTCCAGAGCCGCCGGCCCGATTTGCTGCCCAAAGAATTTTTGCAGGAACTACGCACGCTCACGCAACAATCGGGCACGGTACTGGTGTTC
>JBAVUZ010000236.1:0-1533 GCA_049697035.1 Candidatus Angelobacter sp.
GCGCGCGCCGGATCGTTTTCCGTGGTGGCAGTGCGGCTCTGCTTGATGAACTCCCTGATCTGCGCCCGCATCGCCTCTTCATCTTTTGATAGCGTTCGCGTGATACCGTTCAGGTTTGCTTCCGCCCCCTGAAGAAGCTGATCTGTCGAAGCCTGGCTGTTTCCCCCGCCAGCGGGAGTTGGGCCGGGTGAAATCTGGCCTGTCTGCGCCGGAGTGGGCGCGGGCTCCGCCGGAATGATTTTCCTGGGATTGTTGTGTGCTACTTCAGATTTCTCGCCCGGCTTCTTCGTTGCGGCATGGCGCGTGTGTTTGGGCTTGGTCTTTTCCGCCGTCTTTTCCCCGGCTTGGGGTTGCTCGGCCGGTGTTGCTGTTGGCTGCGCTTCTGGCTGTTGCGCGGGTTGCGCTTCTGCTTCAGCGGGTGTGGGCGTCGCCTCGGGAGCTGCCGTCGTGGGAGGCGGTTGCTGCGGCATCACCAGGACCGGCTTCTTATGCTCGCAGCCGATTGAAATCAGCGCGAGCAATAATACGCCAGCGACTGCCGGATTTAGACGAAGTGCTTTCATGCCTTGGTGACTGAATCCTCTTTTGCTGCCGCTTTTGCTATCGCGGGCACGTCTCCGTTGGCGGCGGCCTCCGCCAGCGGGAAGCGCAGGTAAAACGTGGTCCCATGATCGATGATGGAAGTAAACTCCACCGATCCATGGTGCATCTGCACCACGCGATAGGCCATGGCCAGGCCAATCCCGCTTCCGCCCGTCTTTGTAGTGAAGTATAGATTAAAAATCTTGTCGCGGATATTCTCCGGAATGCCCGCGCCCTGGTCGCGAACGCTGATCAGCGCGCTGTCGCCATCGCGCTTCACCGTCAGTCGCAACGTGCCTCCATCGGGCATTGCCTGCACGCCGTTCAAAACGATATTCAACAGCGCCTGCTTCACCAGGTCGGCATCAATGCGCACGGGCAGCGCATCCGGCGTGGCTTCGCGCTCTATCAACACCTGATGCTTTTCCGCCGCAGGAGACGCAAGGCTCACCACGTCCTCCACCAGCTTGCGCATGTCCAGATCGTTCAGCCGCAACTCCACCGGACGCGTAAAGTCCACCAGCGTTTGCACCACGCGATCAAGCCGCTGAATTTCACTGCTGATTACGTCCACGTGGCGGCGCGTATCGGGATCGATTTCCTTCATCTTCTGCCGCAACACTTCCAGGTGCACCACAATCGCGTTGATGGGATTCTTTACTTCATGCGCTACGCCCGAAGTAAGCCTGCCAATGGCGGAGAGTCGCCGCGAAAGCTCAATCTCATCCTCAATGCGATGGACCGATTCGGCGTCGCGCAACGTGAGCAGCGCGCCAATGCGCTCGCCATGCTCCTCAATAAAGTCGAGTGAAATCTGTATGTGCCGTCCTTGCGCATCCTCGATTTCTTCCAGGCCGACAGCTTCGCGCGAAGCAAATGCATCCAGGACCTTGCGCCCCAGAATCGATTCACGCGAGAAAATCTCTTCCGGCTGGCGGCCCAGCATCTCAC
>JBAVUZ010000237.1:0-8231 GCA_049697035.1 Candidatus Angelobacter sp.
ACCGGCGGACGATGCCATCGAGATACGTGTAAGCAGCGCGTGCGGTGAAGCCGTGGCCCAAACTGACTTCAAGTTCGCTTTCCGCACCGAGCGAACGCGTGGCCAGCGAATTGATGCTGGCGCCGAAGGGCGTAACATCGAGAATCTTTTGAGGCACACCCAGTTTCGCCAGCCCGCCGGGGCTCACGAATTCAATCTCATCGCTAAAATGATTGTCAAAAAATGTGACACCGAGTTTTGCTCGGCCACTCCAGAAATATTGTTCAATGCCGGCATCAAAGCTGCGCGACCGTACTGCGCCAATGGGGCCGACGTGGAATTGTGATATCAGCTGCGGCCCGTCGGGCAGTTGCGAGAGCAGCCCGAACAAAGAATTGCTGGCAGAGAAAATATCCGGCTCCTGAATTCCCTGCCCGTAATTGAATTTGAGTTTGGTGCCGGCAAGCGCGCCGCTGGCGCGCGGACGAATAAGATAGTAGGCCAGTGAAGCGCGCGGCGTGGCGGCCAGACCGAACACAGCATTCTTTTCCACGCCAACGCCAAGCGTGGCATACAGGCGGTTCCACAAATTGCCGTGCACCTCACCGGTATAGCTGTAATTGGTGCGCTCCGCCGGCTTGGGTCCACGCTCGTTTTCAAAGTGGAAAGCGAAAAGCGCTGTCAGGCGAGTACCGAACGAATAATCAGACTGGAAGGTTAGGAGATCACTGTTGTTCAGGATGAAGAAATGCTGGGGATAGTCGCCGGCAAAATCCAGGATCGCTTGGCCGGTTGTGCTGAATCCGTTGGCGCCGTGAATCGTCAGTACGTTTCCGAGAAAGTTTCCAGAGGGATCTGGTATGCCAGTGGGCGAGGGATTCACAAACTCTGAGTTCTGGCGCGTTGCGCCGTAGCGCAACAGGTTGTGCCAGTGTGAAGTGGTTTGGTTCTGCAGCGTTGCGCCAATGTAAGTATTGTCTTCCGTCTGAAAAGAATCGTCAGGGATGCCGAAGAAATCGATTGCGTTGGGAACATCAACCTTTGCGGCCACGCGGCGTACTGTTAAACGCAAGCTGGTGGAAGCTCCGGGCGACCAGCCGAAGTTTCCGGCGTATGTGCCATTGTGGAAATGCGGATTGCTGGAAGTATTGCCGCCATCGTACCGCGCAAACTCTGAGAAATAATCGATCTGCCGGAAGATGCCACCCAAAGAAAGATCGTTATGCAGGCTGTTGAAGTTTCCGGCGTCAAACGCGTAGCTGATTTGCGGAGTGAAAGTTGTGCCTTGTTGCGTGGTCAGGTTCACAACGCCGGACAGCGCATCCGCGCCATAAAGCACGCTGTTGGGGCCGCGAAGGATTTCAACCTGGTCAATCCCTGTGGTGAAGATTCCGCCAAAATCCACCGTCCCGCCGATCTCATTCAGGGGCACACCATCCAGCAAGACTTTGTTGAATTTGCTCTCACCGCCGCGTATGAAAAGGGATTCATTGATCCCGCGCTGGCCATTTTCCAGGACCTGAACACCCGGAACCGACCGCAACGTCTCCAGCACTTCAGGCTTGTACTGAAATTGATCGGAGGTCACAACGGAAACCGAAGCTCCCGTCTGCGTCTCCGGCAGGCTGGTCCCCGTAGCCGAAACCACCACCTGCTGGGACACGCTTCCAACCTTCAACGTGAGATCAACTGCCGCATTGCTGGAACTGCCAATATAGATGGCGTCACTCTGTTGCGTAGCGAAGGAGGGCGCGGTGGTTCTTACCTGGTAGCGTCCGGGCGGAAGCGGCAGGAACCGATACTTCCCTTCGGAGTCCGTGGTGGTTACAGATGCTTGTTTGCCCTGCCGAAGCAACTCGACTTGAGCGCCAGCAACGACGGCGCCAAGAGGATCAGTGACTGTTCCATGAATGATGCCGCCTTCAGCGATGGCTGGAAGCGTTGTAAGTGCGAACGCCAGAACGATACCGGCATAAAAAAGCGATCTCATCAGTAAGACTCCTCCCGCGGAAGTAGTCAATGGACGCAAGCGGCCCGATGGAGTGGAGAGCATTCTTAAGCGTGCAATGCGAAAATTCGTCAAGCACGTTGAACAGCAGATCGATTGACGATTGCAAAAAGACTGAGCGGCAAGAGGCGTGGCGGTCAGTGACAATTTGCAACAGTAAATCGAGCCCAGAATCGCAAGAAAGCTCTCCGGCTCTCCCTGCGCAGCCGGAAACACCCAATTGACGGGCATCTGGCCGGTCTCCTGACTTACGCCTCAATGAACCTGAAGCGCCTTCCCGGGACGCTTCCCAGTGGCATGTTGCTCAGGTTCTCAGCGCATACAGTTGCGGGGCAGTGGCGGATTCTCACCGCGCTTCCCATTACCAGATGCAGGAAAAGTTATATGAGAGAGGTGGGTACCGTCAAGCGATTTGGTAATTGGTCAATTGGGTCAATTGATAATTGAGTAATTTGAAAACCGAATTCAAATCATTGTTGCCACTGCGCCAGATGGTTCAACGGTGCTACTTTTCTTTTACCAAATTACTAAATCTCTTCATCAGCCAACGCAGCCTTCCCTCCCTGCCACGCACAAACCTATACCGCTGTTTTACGCTTCTTCCAGATCACGTACATAAGTGCTGTAAGAAGCGCTGCAATCCCGCTAAGAAGTATCCACATTGGATTTTCTTGCCAGCCCGGAACTGCCGGAAGCGTGACCGCAGCCGGCGTCGCAGGCTTCAGTGAGCCAACAGCACCAGGAGAACTCGTAGCCGATGAAGCTCTTGTTGCCTGGGTCGACGCCGCCAAGCCAATCCCAGAAATCTCAAACGCAGCCACCTCACGCACTACCGGCTTGCCGACTGCCTGTTCCACACGGAGCCCCTGCGCCATGCCGGGGCTGGTAAAAGCCTGAGCCGACGACGGCTTGAATGACATAGAAGGCGGATGCATGACGGCGAAATTCCTGATCGGATACGGGAGCTTTACCTGCAACCGGGTCGGTTCGCTGTAAGGCAGGTGGTAAACAAATTTAAATAGCGTAGCGCCCGGCCTGATGGGAAAGTCCACGGCGTAGCGCCCTTGCTGCCCTTTGATGGGAACTGGCGCAAGGTTTACCCAGACGCCGCCACTCTTCTTCACCACAAGCGAATCCAGCGTGGCTTTCGGCGCGATGGAGATCTCAAAATTGCGCGGCCCGGCTTGAGTCATCGGCGGAACGGAATCATTCGCGATGCTGTACATCTCCGTGACCTTCAGCGTTTCTCCGTCTGATTCCACCTCGGCGATGCCAAGGGTCCCTTGCAGATCGCGAATGTGCGGAACGGCATCGAAAACCGCGATGTTCATCGGTCCTTTCCCGCTCACGGTCTGGTCATAGTTCACTCCCTGATGCACTACCCGGACGATATGCGGGACATCGGCTGCGGAGAGAGGCAAGCTAAACGTACCAGTGGCATCCGTCCGTGTTCCCGATTCCTCCTCCATGCCATTTTGCAAACGCAGCAGGATGACCTCATCACCGGCGGCTGCTTTGCCGGAAGTCTGGTTGCGCACCGTACCGTTGATAACATCGGCGGCATAAGCCGATAGCGCGGAAAAGCAGCAAACAAGCAAGAAAGCGTTTTTGATTCCAGAACCGATATTCATAAGAACCAACGTTCCCCAGGATTACATCCCGAAACAATTCTTCTTTCTCGAATTGTTAGAAAAATCCCGAGCGTCATGGACCTGTAAAGATAATTCGAAAACCTTCTAACAGCTTTGGGCTCCAAATCAGTCCGTCGACCGGTCAGTTGCCAGCACAGCCGGAGGGGCTGCGCCAAACATAATGCCGGTTTCAACCTCAAATCGCTGCCCGTTCCGTTCGTAGGGCCGGAACTTCCATTGCTTCAAGACATCGCTGATCACCTTTTGCTGCTCAGGATACGCGCTCAAAAAGTGGATGTGCCTGACCTTGCCTTGCTTATCGATGATGATGCGCACGGGAATCGCGTTATGTCGTTGCTGTGTAAGCACGGGCTCAACCCGCTCAAGCACGTTTTCATCGGCTGCGTAGTCTTTGATGCACACCGGGACACTGCCCCCGCCCGTGCCTCCGGTTAAGCTTGCCTCCGCCGGCAATTTCATTTTATTGCTCATGTCCCGGACCAGTTCTTCCATGGCCTTGGGATCACGGTTCATCAATACGATTTCCACGGTATGGCAACGAATCTGGGTCGCAAGCACGTACCAGTGCAGTTTCGCATCAGGAGACCAATACGCAAAGAACATGAAGGGCTGGCCGCCAACGGTGGTCTGCGTTGGCTTGAGTTCCACTTGATAGTAATCCGGCAGATGATTTCTGGAGTAGCTCACAAATTGCCGCGCATTGACGGCAGGCAAAGGCGTAAAAAACATGTCCTGGGCGGCAAACATGATGCTGCCGGAGCTATCGCTCTGGCCTAGTTGGAAGCTGCCGCTCCGGCCTAGCTGCGCCAGCACATACCTCCCGCTATCGGAAGGAGGCGGCGGCGTGAACTTCTGGAACCAACCTGATGGCAGGGGGTAGGTGATGCCAAAATATTCGTCGGTGAAGACATTGTTGGTCAGTGCGGCGGCTTCCGGCAACGGAGTTGTGGAATCGCTTGCGCTCGACCATGCGCCCTTGACGATGATGGTGTCTTTGGGCACGATTCCTTCGGGGCTGGGATGGGTGATGACGGAAAAATCGCCGCCATTCACCGAGGAACCAGGCTGCACTGGAGCATTTTGAGCCGGAGCATTTTGGGCCGGGGGATTCTGGCTTGGGATATCCTGGGCTGGCTGGATGCGTTGCCCCCAAGCCGTGAATGATGCCAACACGCAGATAGCGATCAGGGAACCCGAACATCTGGACTTCATACTTCTCTTCCTCCTAAACCAAGCTCCTGGCTGCTTGTTCACACTCGTGATTCCAAAACTGTTTTCCAAAGCGGGCGAAACCAGGTTCGGTCCCGCCCGCAAGTTAAAGCGACCAATTTGCTACTTAAAGCGAGCGCAGGAAATTGATCAGGTTCTGCTGGTCTGTGAAGCTCAGAGCGGCGGCCGCGTTGAGCGAGGCGTTCGCTTCCGATCCGTTGCTGCCATGGGCATTGATGGCCGTGACCAGGTTGTTGGTGCGTCCATCGTGCAGGAAGAAGATCCGCTGTCCCAGGCCCCACAATGGCGCCGTACGGAACTGGTCTCCGCCGGCTCCGCCCTGTGAAACGTTGTCCGCCAGTCCCGTGCCCATGTGGTGGACCTCAAGATCAGAGAACAGGTTGGCGGTGGCGTTGCCCAGACCCGCCGTCAAGTGCGAGGGCTGAGTGGTGAGCGATGGCGTATGGCAAACCGCGCATCCCACGGAGCTAAAGAGAGTGCGCCCGCGGCTGATCGAAGTCGAGCCTCCGGGAACTGAAGTGGAAGGCGTAGGCGGAGCCAAATCTTCCATGAAAACCTTGAACAGCGTGATGTCGCTGGCGCTGCTCGAGGCGTCCGTGCCGTCAGAGTGGGTGATGTCTTCCGGATAGCCGATCTTGGCAAGGTTCAGGCAATTCGCCGGAAGTCCGGTTTGGCCGGTCCCACCAGCGCCGTCTTCACCCGGCAACGGACGGTCCTGCATGAAAATTTCATTGGTGATGCCCATTTCGACGTTGTAAGCCTCACCAGCAAAGAGCAGCAGCGATTTATTCTGCGCCTTCCAGCCGAATCGGCTGATGGTGCCATCGTTGCCATTGCGGTTGAAGGCTCCGGCAACGCCAAAAGAGTTGCCCGCTTGGGCCGCCTGATTTTTCAGCAAGGTTGAGTCGTCAATGTTTGACATCAAGCCTGAGCCAAACACCGGCGTGGGAATACGGAAGATCAGGTTGTTGGCGGCCTGTGCTGCGGCAAAACCAGGCTGCGTCAAGCTGCAAGTGCCGGCATCAGCGCGGCCGCTAACCGTGAACAGGTCCTCGACGCCGCCGTTCGGATTATTGACGTTGGCCGTGCCATTGGCGTTAAAGAAAAATGGGAAGCGAGCTTCGCGCACCGGGCCAGTGGCGGTGACGAAAGACGGAATGGTGTTGGTTGAGCTGCTGACCAACCCGTTGGCAATCGCCTGGCTCTGCGGGTTGGGTCCTACGTTGGGAAAAATATTGGCGCTGGGGCTGGTTCCGCCGGGGGCCGGCTGGGAGTGGCATCCGCCGCATCCGTCTAAGTTGAACCGTGGTCCAAGGCCCGGATTGTCTCCCGTCACTGTCTGTTGTTCGTTGAACTGACCGAGTCCGGCATTGAAGAAGGCCAGATCGGCGGGATTGGCCGAAACCGATGCCAGCGGCTGACCGGCATTGACTCCCGTCGTGCTCCGAACTCCGGGATCGTTAACTTGGGCAAACGCCGTTCCGGCCAGGAAAAGCGCTGCGATTGTGAGCGTCAAAATAGGAATGTTCCGCCTCGTCATTGCGAGTTCCTCCTGAATTTCTTTTGGAAATGTTGGTTCTGTAGCGAGAACTCTGCCGTACTGCAGACGATTAGGGCCTGTCTGCCAAAGGTGAACGGGTGGGAAAATTCAAGCGCCCCTCTGCTTGCTCATTGCGGGCACAAGCCAAGCCATTGGAACGCGGCCAAAACATACAGCAACTCTGATTTAAGAGTCAACAAAAAGCGTGGATAAACTTTTGATAACAATGGACTAACAGTTCCATTATGGGAAAACTTAATCGCGCAACTCCCTTTTTGGAGACGAGGTTCCACCATGCCCAATCATGGGCCATGCATGCTCGTCAATTCCGAGTTCTTCCCCTCGAAATCCAGTGAGATCTGTTGAACTGTTTTGGAACCCTTTGCCGTGACTGCAGACAATTGGAAGCGGTCTGCCAATAGGTGACGGGTTTGAAATCTTGAAGTGCTGCTGAAACGCTGCCCTGGCAAATTAGCACGGCCAAAGGCAGAGGAAAAATACAGCAGCTCCGAAATGGTGTCAAGCAAAAATGAAGAGTTTTTTAGAAAGGCGCTGAGGTAATGGACGCAACAGTTTGTGACCGCCGGGAATTGCTATTGGCGTTTGGGGAATTTAGGATGTGCGGTTCGCAATACTACGGTCCGCCTGGAGAGAATCGAAAATGTCTTGCGCCGCTTCCTGGAGAAAAATCACGAACTACCGCTTCGTGTCGATACTGATCATCGCGATTCTGATTTCTGTCTGCACGTTTGCCCAGACGGATTCCAATACACCGCAAGGCAATGCAGAGAGCAAGAAGGGGGCGACCGGTAAACGCAAGAAACAGTCTGGCCCCAAGGGCGAGGAGAAAAAAGTTGAAACGCAGCCAAACGCCACAGAGAAACCGGCGGAGGCAAGCGATGCCGACCAGGAAGAAGCAAAAGGTCCGTGGCATGGTCTAACGTGGCGGCTGATTGGGCCATATCGCGGCGGACGCGTACTGGCGGTAAGCGGCGTGGTGGGCGACCAGCACACTTATTACTTCGGCGCGACAGGCGGCGGGATATGGAAGACGACAGACGGCGGTCTCACCTGGCGTCCGTTGACTGACAAAGTAAAAGACATGGCGCCTTCCATCGGCGCGATTGCCGTTGCACCTTCCGACGCAAACGTGATCTATGCCGGCACCGGTGAAGCGTGTATTCGCGGCGACATCATCAACGGGAATGGCGTTTATAAATCGGTAGATGCAGGCAAGACCTGGACTTACTCAGGATTGCGCGAAACGCGCTCGATCGGCCGCATTGCGGTGAATCCGAAGAATCCTGACATTGCTTATGTGGCCGCACTGGGACATGTGTTTGGCGCAAACCCGGAACGCGGTATCTATCGCACAATCGACGGCGGCAAGAACTGGACCAAAGTTCTCTATAAGGACGAAAATTCCGGCGGGATTGATATCTCCATGGATCCCACGAACCCGAACGTGATTTTTGCTTCTCTGTGGCAGGCGCGGCGCACGCCCTGGGGCATGGACAGCGGCGGGCCGGGCAGCGGACTCTATCGCAGCACTGATGGCGGCACAACGTGGAAACATCTCACCGGCCACGGACTGCCAGATGGAATTCTCGGTCGCATTGGCCTGGCCGTGGCTTACAGCGGTAATCGCGTTTGGGCGTTGGTGGAAGCCGATAAAGGGGGGCTCTTCCGCTCCGACGATGGGGGCGATTCATGGACGCTGACAAACAGTGACCGCCAATATCGCCAGCGCGCGTTTTATTACACCCACGTTTTTGCCGATCCTCGCAACGCCGACGGCGTCTATGTCCTGAACACTGGGATG
>JBAVUZ010000238.1:0-4206 GCA_049697035.1 Candidatus Angelobacter sp.
GACTTTCTGCTTGGAGTCAAACTCAAAGATGAAGGAATTCAAAATGGCGTCTTTGGCTTTCTTCATTTCAAGCGGCTGGACTGTGCCTGTAATGAGCTTTTCCATCTCCTTGCGCAGGGCCTCAATCCCGGCGGCGGTTGTTGCGCTTTTGGTCCCCATGGCAAAGCGGGTGATCCCAGCATGATCAAAGGCCGTGCCTACGCCACCGCCTACGGAATATGCGAGTCCCTGTCTGGTGCGGATGCTCACGAATAGCCGGGAAGAGAATCCGCCACCAAACAATTCGTTCATTACCTCAAGAGCGTAGTAATCGGGATTGCGGCGATCGATTCCGAGATCCACCATTTCAATGGAGCTCTGGTTCACGTCATTTTTCTCGACAAAATAAATCCCCGGTTGGGCGGGGTTGAATGTGATCTTTGCGGGAACAAAACGCTCACCCCGGGGCATGTTGGCAAAAGCCTGACGCAGCTTTTGTTCCATGGCGGCTGAATCAAAATCGCCGGCGATACCAAGAATCATGTTGGCTGGCGCAATGGTGCGTTTGTGCCATTGCAGCAAGTCTTCACGAGTGATGGCAGCCACGGTGTCATACTCGGCCGTGCGGGCGTACGGATTCTCCGGGCCATAAGCCAACTTGGTGGATTCACGCTGGGCAATGTCATCGGAGTCGTCATTCCGGCGCGAGATGAGGCTGGCAAATTGCTGCTTGGCCAGATCGATCTTGTCCTGGCGAAACTCTGGATTCTCCAGAAGATCAAGCACGACAGGGAAGACCTGATCATAATTTTCCTTGAGCGATGACCAGGAAAGAAATGTGGAGTCGGTGCTATCTGAAGCTTCAACGCGCGCGGCATGAGCCTCAAGGAAATCGTCAAGTTCGTCACCGGTCTTGCTTTTGGTGCCGCCGGTGCGCCATACGTCAGCATAAAGGGAGATCATGCCGACCTTGTCCGCCGGCTCTTCACGCGATCCGCCACGGATGCGGATGGTGCCATCGATCAGCGGCAGCTCGTGGTCTTCCTGAAGGAAGATCACCATACCGTTGGGCAGTTCCACACGGCGTGGCTCCTGCGGCTTGAATTGATGCAGGGGCGGAATGGGAACTTTTTGCCATGATGTGGCCGGAGCGGCAGAAGGCGTGGCTGTTGCCTGTGGAACTTTTGGCGGTATGGGCTTCCTGGCCTGGGCAACAGCGTTAAACGACAGTGCGTTCATGGCAAAAATTATTGTTATGAAGAGCAAGAATTTCACCTTGTTCATTTCTGCTCTCCTTTGGCCGGTTCGGTTGGCTTTGGTTTTTCCGCTTCCGTTTCCATGGTTGCCACGGTGCGATTGTCGTCACGAAATGTTTTATTAGCGACGCGGCGAATGTCGGCCTTAGTGACTTTTTCAATTTCGTCAATCTGGCGGAAGAGCTCGCGCCAGTCACCATAGAGCGCCTGGTACTCGCCCAGTTGGAAGGCCAAGCCCTGATCGTTGCCCAGGCCGCGAATCAAATCAGCCTTGGCGCGGGTTTTGATGGACTGCAATTCTTCGTCCGTTACATCCTGCGTTTTCAGCTTTTCAATCTCTTTATGGATAGGCCCGGCCATTTCTTCAGCAGTGTGGCCCTGGCTGGGCGCGGCAAAAAAGAAAAACAGGCTGGGATATTTGTTGCCCGGGAACGAGCCACCCTGCGCGGCAATGGCAATCCGTTTGTCGCGCACCAGAGAACGATAGAGCCGGGAAGTGCGGCCCTTGGAAAGCAAATCGGCCAGCACGTCATACACGGGATCGTCAGGATCGCGGAAGTCTCCGCGATGGTAGCCTTCAACATAAAGCGGCTGGCTGCGGTCATGAATCAAAACTGTCCGCATGGCTTGTTGCGGAGGTTCCTGTGTGCGCAGCGGATCAGGCGCGGGGCGCGCGGGGATACGGCCAAAGTATTTCTCAATGATCGGCATGGCCTCTGCGGCTTTTAGATCGCCCACCACCGTGACCACCATGTTTGCAGGGACATAATATTTCTTGAAAAAATTTGCGGCGTCAGTGGCGGAGAAGGCGCGCAGATCAGAAGGCCAGCCAACTACGGGACGTCCGTAAGGATGCGCGATGAATGCCGCGCGCAGAAATTGCTCTATCAGACGGCCCTGCGGAGAGCTATCAACGCTCATGCGCCGCTCTTCATAGACCACGTCGCGCTCTTTATAAAACTCGCGCATCACCGGCTCCAGAAATCGCTCTGACTCCAGGTAAGCCCACAGCTCAAGGCGGTTTTCTGGAAATGAATAGAAGTATGTCGTCTCGTCGCGGTCAGTGGATGCATTGAGGCCGACCCCGCCCTGGCTTTCAACCACCTCGCCAAACTCATTGGGGACCACAAACTTTTCCGCGGCATCCACGGCTGCCTGCCAGGCTTTTTCAAGCTCGGCGACTTTCTTTTCGTCGCGCCCAACTTCCTTCAACTTCTCATGCAAATAAGCGGCGTAAGTGGCTTCCACTTTTTCCAGCGCCACTTTTTCCGCGGGCCAGTTTGTGGTGCCGATCTCATGCGTGCCCTTGAAAGCCATGTGCTCAAACATGTGCGCTAGGCCGGTGATGCCCTGGACTTCCTGCACGGACCCGGCGTCAACGCGCGTATAGAAGGAAAACACCGGGGCTTCCGGGCGTTCCATAAGCACGATGGTCAACCCATTGGCCAGCTTCTTGACGGTGATCCGCTTTTCAAAAGAAGCAATGTCCTGGGCGTTGAGGGTGAGAGCGATCGATATGAATCCGACGGCAATTGCGAGGTTGCGCAAACGAGAAATCTTCATAGGCTGTCCCAATCAAGGGTAAAGGGTGTAGCGGATGTTTTCAAATTGGACGGATAGCCGAAGGAGAAGTGAGCCAGCACCAAACAAGTAGATGGCCACAGCGCCAGAATAACGTTGCTGCATGACCGCCCTAATTGTATAACTGGGGCAATCTTTTGCACGCCCAGGAAAACTAAAAATGTCAAAACACCAGGAACTTCTCCAGGAGTTCCGATTATTTGCTGAAACCGCGGCGAACGCAACAGCGCTGATGACCCACATATCACAACGGCTGCATGATGAGTTTTCACGTTACAACTGGGTGGGGTTTTATCTGGTGGATAAAATCGATCCAGGGATGTTGCTGGTTGGCCCTTATGTTGGCAGCTTCAGCCCCAACGCGCGTATCCCAATCAATAAGGGATTGTGCGGCGCGGCGGCCACCACCAAAAAAACGGTGGTGGTGAATGACGTGGCCCGCGATCCGCGCTATCTTTCCGGATCGGAAATTGTGAAAGCAAACCTGGTGGTCCCGATTCTGGCTAAAAATGAGCTGCTGGCAGAGCTCGATATTGAAAGCTATTTCGCCAATACGTTCACCAAGGCGGAGCAGACCTTCGCGGAAGATGTGGCGCAGCTGGTAGGCAGGTATCTGGAAAAGAAACGATAGCCTGAAGTTGGTGTCCGGCTGCTGGCTGGGCTGCTGCTTTGGTTACTGCAGGTGAACACACAATGACATTGTTTGCTGCGCCTGCTGACTATATAAAAGACAGCAGGGCTGCTGTGAGTCCGCGCGGCCCGTGCCAGAGAAATGTCCAAGCACCAGGAATTGCTTAAAGACTTCGGATATGTAGCGCAGTCGGCGCGCACGGTGGATGCGTTGATGGAGGCGATCGTCCAGCGCCTTCATGACACCATGACGCGTTACAACTGGGTTGGATTTTATCTGGTGGATAAAACACGTCCCGGCAGCCTGAACCTGGGGCCGCATGTGGGCAGCTTTGACCCGCATGAACACGTTTCCCTGGATAAAGGCTTGTGCGGCGACGCGGCTTCCAGCAAGAAAACCGTGGTGGTGAACAACGCGGCCACTGATCCACGCTATAAGGCGTCGTCGGCGCTGGTGAAATCAGAGATCGTAGTACCCATCTTTACCCGGGGCGCTCTTTACGGCGAAATCGACATCAACAGTTATTTTGCCGATACCTTTAACTTTGACGAGCAGAAGTTTGTGGAAGCGTGCGCCACGCTGGTGAGCGGCTATCTGGAAAAGACGGTCTAGGAGCTTTTTGCTACCGAAGAAAATAGACCGTACGGGCTGGTATGATGTCGCGCGTATGAAATTTCTTCGACTCGTTCTGCTCGTACTGGTCTTTGCAACTTCCTCCATCGCGCAAAAGCCTAACACTACTGAACCCAGCTCTGCTGA
>JBAVUZ010000239.1:0-11621 GCA_049697035.1 Candidatus Angelobacter sp.
GCTGAATCTTGGCTGGCAGCTGCTGCGGGCGTGAAGATCACGCAGCATACAATTGATTTGCAACACTGAGGACTTTATTAGATGAGTTCAACTGTTCGAGTTTTTCGTAATATCGCCTTATTCATTCTCGTTGCGACGGTCGCGGCCAGCGCGGGGCAGGCGCAACAAAGGACCTTCACACTCGATCCGGCCAAGACCACTGCCAACTTCACCGTGGATTCAACGCTTCATACTGTCCACGGCGATTTTCGACTGAAGCGCGGCAGCATACAGTTTGACAATAGTACGGGAGCCGCATCAGGCGAGCTAGTTGTGGACTCCGCCAGCGGGGAGAGCGGTAGCGACGGGCGCGACAAGAGAATGCACAAAGATATCCTGGAGAGTCCAAAATACTCTGACATCGTCTTCACTCTGCAACGTGTGAAGGGAACAGTTGCAAATGAGGGTAAGTCGACGGTCGAAGTTGAAGGCATTCTAACGATGCATGGCAAATCGAAGCCGGTAACCATGCCGCTGGAAGTCCAACTACAAAACGGCTCCGGCTCAGCCGATGGCAGCTTTAACGTGAAATATCAGGAATGGGGAATGAAGAATCCCAGTACCTTTATCCTGCGCGTAAATGACACGGTAAAGATCCATGTGCACGCGGTGGGCAAGATCACGACGGGCGCAGCCAACTGAATTTATACCGCCAAAATGAGAGCAGTCATTTGGCGGCGATTTCCGTTTCCTTCCGTGGTTTGATAGATCACCAACAAGCGTGATCGCCGTCACAGCGTGAGGGAGTGGTGATTTTTTAAATTGCAGGTGTCGACGGTTGAAAAGGTTCCGCGTAATAAAGGATTTCGCGGGCACCAAAGTAAACTGGGTGACCAGCCAACCAGGGTAACCTGGGAGGCAACCAGACCCGAAAAAATCAACGGTTCCCTAGTGGGCGTCCGCTGAGGTTTGGGACTGCAAAAGCAGTGATCACATCAGGGGCTGCGACGGCAATGTATCCACGCTGATTGACTTCCTGATAGAAGGCCAGTCAGTTAGAACATGGCCAGCGTCGCAGCCTTTCCAAATTAGCGCTTCCTGTTCTCTCAAATGTGATCTGGCACACATCCTTTCCCTCAACTCATGGATAGCATTTGAGTCGTAAGAGTTCAGGGTAAAGCGTTTCGCAATGAAATCATTCTTATCTGCAATACAAAAGATAATCGAGGCCCTATTCAACCTGCTGTTCGGTTGCTGGCACTTGCACACGACTTTCCCGCAGAGCATAAAGTGGGGCCAGCGCCGTACGCGTGCCGCGTACCTGACGGGCACATATGTGGTTTGCCTGAAATGCGGCAAGGAATTTGCGTATGACTGGGAGGAGATGCGAATTGTGACCAACGAGGAAAAGTTTGTTCTCGCGCATACTGCATTGGAAGCCCAATCTCACAGCTCTTGATCGGCCTTTACCGTCTCGCGCGAAGTCATGCTCAGCAGAGATCAACTCCAGTTTGCCCTCTGTCCGGTGTGTCAGGGGGCCGAGGAAGCTCACGCCAACGCAGAAGCTCACGCCAACACAATGGTTCTGCTGTCCGGACTGCGGCACTTCTGGGAGTGGAATCCATCATTGAATCTCTAGGGCCGTGACCTCCATTTCTTTTCCATGCAGTCCGGTCAAGCAGATCACCATCCGCACGCTCTGCCATCTTGAGGCAGCCATGGTGCAAAACGCTTTTGATGGATGGGACGTTGGCAAAACTGAATTTCCTTCTTGTCGAGAACGTGGGGAATCTGGTTTGTCCTTCGTCCTACGACCTGGGAGAAGATTTGCGTCTGGTACTGCTTTCTGTAACCGAAGGAGAGGATAAACCGTTAAAATATCCTACGATATTCAACAGTGCCGACTTGGCTGTGATTACCGAGATGGACCTGGCAGCAGCCGTGGAGTTTGATGAAGGCGCAGCGCGCGCCAACATACAGGCAGTGCGTCCGGGCATGCAGGTATTCACCGTTTCGTCCAAGAGCGGAGCTGGGATGGAAGAGTTTTTCAGTTTCCTGACTCGCCGGCCGGCGGTTTTGCGTACGGCAATGCCGGCCTGATCAAATAAATAATCGAAGAGAGGCCATGGGCAGTTTCCTTTCTATTATCGCGGTAGGATTTTTTCTGGGGATGCGCCATGCGACCGATCCTGACCATGTAATTGCCATTACCACCATCGTGACGCGACAGCGGCAGCTTAGGCGCGCTGCGATGACCGGCGCATTCTGGGGCGTGGGCCACACTCTTACAATCTTTGTGGTGGGCGTCATGATTATTCTGTTCAATGTAGTCATTCCCACCCGTCTTGGTTTGAGTATGGAATTTTCTGTGGCGCTCATGCTGATTGTTCTTGGCATCATGAACGTTGCAACTTTCATGCGTTCGGCATCGGCGATTTCAGCCAGAACCAACACAGGTTCTGAAGCAGTGCACGTTCATCCGCATACGCATGGCGATTACGTTCACACGCACGCTCACGGACATTCACCGAAAACCCACTCTCATCGCTCTGACAGGACGCCGCTGGCGCTGCTGGACCGTCTATTTGGCAAGCTCGCTTTATATCGTCCAATAAGGCCATTTATTGTGGGCGTTGTCCATGGGCTTGCCGGGTCTGCTGCGGTAGCTCTGCTTGTTCTGGCTGCGATTCCCAATCCGCGCCTGGCTGTAATTTACCTGCTGGTGTTTGGAGCAGGAACCGTTGGCGGCATGATGTTGATCACCATGAGCATTGCTTCCGCCTTCACGTTTATGAGCAAGGGCCGCCAGAAGTTCTCACACCGCCTTGGATTGATTTCCGGCGTACTCAGTCTGGCCTTTGGAATGTTGTTGGTCTATCAGATCGGATTCGCCGGAGGCCTTTTCACCACCCATCCGCATTGGCTACCTCGATGAACAATTTCAGAGAGAGGGCTTTTACCTCATCTATAGCCCAGGCTGATATTCTCTCGCGGGCCTCGGCCTTTCCCGAAAGTCACACCCTCCAGAAGGAGGCCCAGGGTTGTTTAATGGGTTCATCGTCGCGCGGTCCACTGGATTGATGTAGGGTCGGCTGTTTCATCGTTGCTTTCAGAAGCTTCGAGTAAAATTTCCTTTTCGCCAAATAATCTTTCTGCCACTAAGCCGCGTTCCCGGCATGTGCCGATCAAGCGGTTCGAATCGATGATGGGGCGCGACTGATCGGTATATTTTATGCTCATGATGTAGTTCAGCCATGGCTCCTGGCCCATTGCGTAGACGTAAACCTCTTTACACTTGAATATATTGACAATATCAAGAGCCTGTTCATAGTTGGAGCCTGCCAGCCGGCGCGATTCATCCATGGTTCGTTCAATACGTCGCGTCAACAGAGGACCATAAAGCCAGCTGAGGGGGGCGCCGTCGCATTCCATGCCCAGGAAAAGCGCGTGCACGTCGCCAATATCACGTTTTATATGTTCGTAGAGCCGGGCTTCGATATTGCAGGAATCAGCCGCAAACAGCAGTGCGTGGGGCCCTATTCTGACAAGCCACGCCATTTTGGTCTGGATATCCAGATCTGCGTGTTCCCCCAGGAATGGCAACCCGGTAATGTTGATCCTTCCGCGCTCAATCTCCTCCATCTCGGCGATTTCGATTACATTCGTGAAGCCGCAATTCTGAAGAATAAGCTTAAGCGAGGGGTCCTGCAGGTTCCCGCCACCGTTCTTTGGAACGATAATGTTCCTGACTTTGTGCCGAATCTGGAGCAATGTCTCAAATAGCACATGGTCCTGGTGATTGTGAGTAATCAATACGTAATCAATCTGGTTAGGCAGATCCAGGTAGGTGTAGCGTGAGATGCCGCTCTCATAGGTGTAGCTGAGAACGGGATCGAACAATATGCTGAGACCCTGCGATTCAATGAGTATGCAGGCATGGCCAAAATATCTCCAGCGGATCCCCGTGCCCTCATAAGGCACATACGGCTTTGGAGGTTCCTCTGTCAGAAAAGACTGCATGAGATCGTCTTTGCTGTCAGGAATATGCAACATTTCTTTTATTTGGCGCCATGGTCGCGCAGTCGTTTTCAACCGGAACAGATCGTCAACGACCTCATGATCGAAGGGCAACGCGAGTTGCAGACTGGGCGCGGATTCGAGCCGCGGAGTGCTCAATACGAAGGGTCTATCGTCGTTTGAAATGACCGACAACATCAGGCTCTGTTGAGAACGGTCATAATGCTCGCTCTTGAAAAGCAGAGGTTCAATGATGCGGAATGATGGCTGGTTGTTAAGATCATATGCCAGTTCCACATATCCCCGCAGAATATCAGGAACCCGACTGTACAGAGGCTGCAGGCTATATCCTTTGGCCAAGTCTCGCAGCATGGCGTCAAGGTCGCTTAAGGCTTTGGAAAGTTCAATCAAACGTGCCCTTTTGGTTCTAATGGAGTCCCGCAACGCGCGAATTTCAGCTACTCGCTGTCCACGATAATCGATGAATGGCCCGCCCGCCATTTTCGGATTTGCCACTGCATTGGCATGAACCTGGGGCGCATTGATGTATGAATCCATGATCTTCAGATGGCGTTCTGTGATGTTTCTTGCGGTGGTAGCAGGTGGGATCAGATGAGACCATGCATACCAGTGGTCGATCAGTGGTTCGACCTGGATGTTCTGCCGCAAATACAACTGTTTTCCAGCTTGCATATCTAGATCCTTATTTCAAATGGCTGAAGAGCCTTATTAATCGAAAAATCCTGAGTGGCTCCCGGTATAGCCGAAAGCAAACTAGTCTTGCTCAAAATGGCGGCGCTACGGGACTGTCATTTGCATTAGATGCACAACTGATCTGAAATCGAGTGCCGCATAGTGCGCCCGCAAAGCCAGAAAACTTCCTCAATGATAATCCATGTTGTACTGGAAATTGAATAAGCAGCATCGCGTCGGAAATCTCTGCGGACGCGCAATCAACGGTAGCGTGAAGCTGAGTACGGGATTCGACGAACTGAGGCAGAACATCTGAAAGTTTTGCGTCAATTTTCTCTGCTGCTGTCAATGAGATCGGTGCAGTAAGCGCTTTGACGGACGTTTCCGGAATAGCAGCGACCCTGCTGCTTATGTGAATACTTGATCTGTTCGTTGACAATCGCATATTCGGGGTGCGAAGGCGGGATGAACATCGACCCTGATTTGCTCTCCGCTTAGCGCGGCAACCGTAATTGTGAGCGAACGTTTTGTGAGTAGAGCTGTAGTTTGGGCAACGCGGAGATTATCCCAGTACTCAGAATTCCCAAAATGGGAATAAGGAAACGTTCCATTTACTGTATTCATTCACAAGAATATTCAATCGTAACCGGGCTACTGTCCTAAAGGTCACCTGACCCAAGTTTTTATTCTTTTTTTTAAAATAAACTAATATACTGTCTAGGTTTCAAGGCAAGCGCGTCTCCCGTTTCTCCGCAGACATTTGGGCAGGCGCAGCTTCCCCACTCCGCAAGCCATGAACGGAAAGCCCAAACCCGTGGCTCTTGTCAGTATGCCATCGTTGTCGGCGAGGCATCCTTCTTTTCAGTTGGCACTCCTCAAACCCATCTTGGAGCGAGCCGGGATTCCCGCCCAACAGTTTTCTTTATTCATGTACATGGGGCACCAGTTTGGCTGGCGTATGGCGGAAACCTTGGCTGAAGTGTGGCCCTGCCTGGTGGGCGAATGGATATGGTCCAAAGCAGCTTTTGGCGAAGACGCCAGTGTTAAGGACGAAGAATATTTTGCCGCTTATGAAAGCTTGTTTCCAACCATTTGTGAAAATGCAGGGTGCACGTTGGATGATATCCGCCGGTTGCGCGACGAGGCGGCGCCGCGGTTCATCGATTTCTGCGTCGATTCCGTGGACTGGGGCCGGTTCGGCCTTGTCGGCTTTACGGTAGTCTTTCAGCAACTCGTGGGAAGCCTGGCGCTGGCCCGGGCGCTCAAGCAACGTTTCCCTCAGTTGCCCATCATCATGGGTGGGGCGAGCCTGGAGGATGACATTGCGGCTGAGATCATGAAAGGCTGCCCGCAAATTGATTATGTCCACTGCGGAGACGCGGAAATCTCTTTTCCCCAGATGGTTCAGCGCTTGTACAGCGGCCAAACCATGGAAGGATTGCCCGGCATCATGTGGCGCGATTCAGGAGGCACAGTTCATTACGCCGGACGAGCCCCCAATTTCCTGGACATGAACCAGACTCCGCTGCCCGATTTTGATGAATACTTCTATGCTCGGGACGCAAGCGGTTATGAGCACTCGGATTGCGTGCAGGAACTGCTTGTACCCTTTGAAGCGGCCCGTGGCTGCTGGTGGGGAGAGAAAAATCATTGCACCTTCTGCGGCCTGAACCGCTCTGGTATGGAATTTCGCGCCAAGGACCCCGAAAAAGTCCTTGAACAGCTGGAAGCTCTGGCGCGCCGCTACGGACAATTTTACTTCAATGCCATTGACAACATCATGGCTCCTGAGTACGTGGAGAAACTTTTTGGCAGACTGGCGGCCGTCAACAGCGACATCTGCATTCACTATGAAATTCGCCCTAATTTTTCCAGGACGCAATTGGGCAAGCTGCGTCGTAGCGGCCTCTTCTCCGTGCAGCCCGGCATTGAGAGCCTCTCCACCAACATTCTCAAAATCATGAGAAAGCATTCGACCGGGATGCGCAACGTGGAACTGATCAAATGGTGTACCTACTACGGAATCAACAGTCTCTATAACATCTTGTGCCGGTTCCCGGGAGAAACTGAAGAAGACTATCGCATACAGAGCGAAGTGGCTGCCAGGATCGTCCATTTTCAGCCGCCCTATGCCATCGTGAAAGCACGCGCTGACCGCGGATCTCCCATGTATGCCGAGCCGGATTCGCAGTCCGTGTCCGGTCTGGTTCCGGCCAAATGTTATCAGTACATTTTTCCTGAGAGTTTCGATCTCCGCCGCATTTCCTACTACTTCGATCATCAGATGGAAGACACCGTCAAGGATGATGTATATGAGGAGCTGTTCGGAAGGGTGGGTGCATGGCAAGCCCTGTGGCGGGGACCGAATCACCCTTATTTGAAGTATCGGAAATCTTTGTCGACGATTACGATTTTCGATGGAAGAAGATCCCCGGAACAGATTTTCAAGTATCGCGGACAGGCTGCCGCTCTCTATGAATACTGCGCCGAAGCGCGGACACCGCGAGACATCGTTGCCTGTTTAGGAGAGGGTCCCTGGATCGACGATCAGCTCAAAGACTTTGTGGACAAAAACTTGATGCTTCACCTCGATGGACGCTATTTGAGCCTGGCGCTGCCCGAAACCCCCTACTTTGATCTTACGGACATCCCCCGCCATGCGTCGGTGGTGAAACAGCCGGCGCCGGTCAGCCAACTGGATGCGGAGCCGATTGCCCCATGACAAGTCTGCACGGAGATATGAAATCAATTCTGGCGTCCATGCCCGCTTCCTTTCACGCCGATCGCGCGGAACTGTTGGAGCTGTTGCTGAAAAAGGGGATCCTGTACTCTTCTCCCACACAGCGAATCTGCTCCCCCGATGGAAAATCTGGCCGCTGGATGTTCAACTCTCTGGCATTTACCCTGGAGCCCCATGGAGCAGAGCTGACCGCCCGGTGTCTGCTCCCTCTGCTGGAACACTTTGATGGCCGGCAACTCGCAACCTATGGATTGATCGGTGTTCCTATCCTGCAATCCTGCATTCTGCAATCGCGGGGGCGTTATCGTGGGCTGCTGGTCCGCAAAGAAGCCAAGGCACATGGAGCCATGCGGGAGATCGAAGGGGAAATCGATCCCTACGAGCCGGTGATCCTGCTCGATGACTCCATCGCTTCAGGAACGTCTTTCTGGAAAGGTTGTGAGCGTCTGGAAAGGGCGGGGTTGCGGGTGGAGGGCGGAGTTTTTCTGCTGCATTTCGGCTGGCCTTTTGGGATTGTCGATGCCCTGGAGCGTGGGTTTCACATGGAGACGCTGTTCGATCTCTATGAAGATGTCATGCCCAACATGGAAGGCGAGCCGAAGCCTATTTATAACCCTTCCCAAATATTTCCGAAGTTTGAGTGGAGCGCGGCGCAAGCGCCGGAGGGTTTGCATCCGGCCCATTTGGCGCGGCTCGCGTTGCTCGAATATCTCACCACCGGTGCGCTGCCGCGGCCTCCGGCGCGCATGGATCGCGCTTACGATTCTACGGGTGGGGCCTGGGTCAGCATCCGTTCCCAGGCTAACATCCATGTGCGTCATGCGCGAGACGGTTTCTGGTGTTTCCCGGGTGAGCAGCAATGGACGGCGCCCGAGCATGTTCTTCGGGCCGCGCTACTTACCGCCCAGCATCTGCCTCACGGAAGTGAAGGCCGCACACTGGTGGATTCAAGCCATATCGCGGTGACCCTCTTTTCCGCGTTGGAAGAATGCACTGTGGGCCAACTGGATAACGACCGTTATGGAATTGTGGTTGGCAGTCGAGAGCGCTCCGGGGTCATGGGCGGCGCCCTGCCTCGTATGCCGGGAATGGGCAGCGAGTTCCGCCAGTTTCAGCATGCGCGCATCACCAATGGCAAACTGCATAGGTTGGAGCCATTCGTGATTCACCGCCATGAGGTATCGAAATATGTCGAGCCGGGAGCGCCTTGGCAGCCCACCGGCGTTCCCCTGCCCGAGGTTCCGCTTCCTTGCGACGACCCTGAGGTTTGTGTGCCAATCGCGGTTCGGGTGAGGGACCTGGCT
This sequence comes from Candidatus Angelobacter sp., assembly GCA_049697035.1. GTDB lineage: Bacteria > Acidobacteriota > Terriglobia > Terriglobales > Acidobacteriaceae > Angelobacter. Next base: position 8,734 of record JBAVUZ010000239.1, read on the forward strand.
ATCGCCCGCCTCCTGGGTGAGTCGGAAACCACAGGGCCCTGGTCCGCTAATGGTTTGCCCCAAGGCGCCAGCTTCCTTTTCGTAACCATTTATATATGGGGCCGGCTGCGCGGTTGCATGGGCATGGAGAGGGCCAGATTGCAAACGGATGAAGACCTGCGCGCCCTGGTTATGGCTGCTTTGGAAGATGACCGCTTCGAACCTATTGAAGCTTCGTCGCCGGAAGCTGTTGCTGCCAGCATTTCGCTTCTCAGCAACTGGTCGAATATGGGTGAAATTACACCCCAGGAGGTCGTTCGGTATGTAATCCCCGGACGACAAATGCTCCAGGTGAGCCAGGGGAGACGTTCAGGCATGTTGCTGCCCTTCTGGGCCGCCAGGGAAAATGTTTCTCGCGAAGCCTATCCCATGGAAGTAATCGACAAAGCCGGAATTACACGTCCTCCTTATTCCTGGCAGCGATTCGATTGTACGACCTGGCTGGCAGATGCAGAGGGCGCAGGCGAACTGGAAGGAGCGTTCAGGCGGCTGCCAGAGGACTGCAAAGACCGCGAACTGCCCGCTCATCTTGCCGGCTTGTACTCAAATTACCTGCTCAGACATCACCTGCAGGATGGCACCTTCTATGAGAGCTATGATCCATTTCGCAATCGCTTGCGCAAAGGTGGCAACCTTCCCCGGTTGGCCCACGCCGCGTGGGTAATGGCGAGGGCAGGCCGGATCCTCGAAAATCCTCTGCTCCAGCCGGCCGCGGAAAGAACACTCACATTTCTGTTACAGAGAATGAGGCTCAGTGAGCTGGGAGTCTGGTTGGAAATGGGCCAGGATTTGCCGTCAGTTTCGGAAATTGCTTTTCTTGTGCTGGCGCTCTGCCAGCTGCCCAAAGGAGACTATCGCCGCTCCCAGGTGCGCGGATTGGCTGATACCCTATGGTCCTCCATTGGCCGGCATGGCTATATCTTTACCCACCGTGGCAGGGCTGAAGTGGACGACAGCTTTCAGAACTATTTTCCCGGACAGGTGCTGCTGGCTCTGGCTACTGCGGCTGAAGCCCGGCTTACCGATGTTGACGCACAGAAACTGGATCCGGCGTTCCGCTACTATCGCCATCGGTTTCGCTACCTGCGCGATTTTGGACAGGTGTCATGGCTGATGCAGGCCTTCGGCGCCTGGTGGCGTGTCCAGAGGAATTCCCAATTCGCTGATCTGGTCTTTGAAATCGCTGACTGGGTGCTCCAGTGGCAGCAGGAGAAGAGCGGCGGTTTCATCAATGACCATCAAACCGAAACGCCCGGGTACACCACAGCTCTGTATCTGGAAGGCCTGGGAGCCGCGGTGCACCTGGCTGAATTTTTAGACAGCAACCGGTACCGGCAATATTTGGAAGCATATTTGCATGGTCTCCGGTTCCTAAACCGGATCACGATTCAACCAGCCCACGCGGCCGTGCTGCCGAATACCGACTACGCCGTTGGCGGGCTGCGCCTGAGTTTACATGCCAGTTATGTGCGAATCGATTTTGTTCAGCACGGGCTGTCTTCCGTGCTGGAACTGTATGAACATTTCACGGCTACCGGGGCGTCCCGGAAAGCAAATCCGGAAACACTAGAGTCAATCTCAAACAACACACAAGTATTAACGTAAGGAGACTTGCAATGAGTGATCAAAAACGGCCGCAATTGGCGCCTGAAGTGCTCGAACCAACTTCAACAGAATCCGCTGGAACGAATACGAATCAAGGCAAGCCTCGTTCCTTCACAGTAGACACTACAGTCGGAAGCACCGAACAGGTCAGCATGCCGCTGCCGAAGGCATCGACCCGTCCCACCGTGGAAGTCGTTGCGGACTTTTCGCCCGGAGAGAACGCGCAAAGCGCCGAGCCGGTGCGAGAGCCGCTGCCGAGGCCGGTGGCCCGTCCCATCGTGGAAGTTGTTGCGGATTTTCCGTCCGGTACAAACGCGCAGAGTGCCGAGCCGGTGAGAGAACCGCTACCGAGGCCGGTGGCCCGTCCCATCGTGGAAGTTGTTGCGGACTTTCCGTCCGGTACGAACGCCCAAAGCGCCGAGCCGGTGAGGGAACCGCTACCGAGGCCGGTTGCCCGTCCCATTGTCGAAGTCGTTGCGGACATCCCGACCGTCACGAGCGCGCAGAGCGCGGAGCCGGGTAGAGAGCCGCTGCCGAAGATAGTAAACCGTCCCATTGTCGAGATAAGTCCGGATCTTGTTCCTCGTGCAGAGGCGCAGAGCGCCGAGCCAGTGAAGGAACCACTGCCCAGGCCGGTTGCCCGTCCCATTGTCGAAGTCGTTGCGGACATCCCGACCGTCACGAGCGCGCAGAGCGCGGAGCCGGGTAGAGAGCCGCTGCCGAAGATATCAAACCGTCCCATTGTCGAGATAAGTCCGGATCTTGTTCCTCGTGCAGAGGCGCAGAGCGCCGAGCCAGTGAGGGAACCACTGCCCAGGCCGGTGGCCCGTCCCATCGTGGAAGTTGTCGCGGACATTCCGACCGTTACGAACGCGCAGAGCACCGAGCCGGTGAGGGAACCGTTGCCGAGGATATCAAACCGTCCCATCGTCGAAATAAGTCCGGACCTTGTTCCTCGTGCAGAGGCGCAGAATGCCGGGCCGGTGAGGGAGCCGCTGCCGAAGGCAGTAAACCGTCCCATCGTCGAGGTAAGCCCGGATCTTGTTCCTCGTGCAGAGGCGCAGGGCGCCGGGTCGGTGAGGGAGCCGCTGCAGAAGATAGGAAACCGCCCGATCGTCGAGATAAGCCCGGACCTTGTTCCTCGCGCAGAGGCGCAGAATGCCGGGCCGGTGAGGGAGCCGCTGCCGAAGGCAGTAAACCGTCCCATCGTCGAGGTAAGCCCGGATCTTGTTCCTCGTGCAGAG
>JBAVUZ010000240.1:0-7611 GCA_049697035.1 Candidatus Angelobacter sp.
GAGGTCAAGCGTCCCATATCTCTCGCTGCCACTTACAGAGATGTTCCGTCGATTGTTGCAGAAGTTTTAAAGGCCATTCATCAGATCCGCAATTATCAACGCATCCTGGGCCAAGACAAAGTCAAGAGGCACTTTGCAACAGAGGGGATGGAGTATTACGAGCCAACACTAAACCTCGTCATCGGCAGAACTCCCCAGATTCCTCAAGCCGAATGGCGTTGGCTGCAAACAGTAAACGCACAAGGAGTCAGAATATTTACCTTTGACGAATTGTTGATGGAATTGCGTCACCGTTATGAAGATCGCTACATGATGCTTGAAAGGCTTGTCCATCCGAGCGATTAGATTGGCAAACTGATAGTTCACCAGGTAAATAGCCCCTGTTCGGGTACCATCTGAGGAACCATTAGATTTCTTGTTTTCGTGAGACACTTGATCCAACCGCGATGAACCGAAACTCCATTTAGAGGGAACTAGGGAATGCTAACCAGCCGACGCAGCTCTCAATTTATCCGTCAATTTGCCGGTCCCGGTGAAGGGTCAGGAATCGTATGTTTCCGCTTTTGGCAGCTCGTGCCGGCGGGTGGTTGTCCCTATCGTTGCTCATATTGCTTTCTTCAGACTGTGACCTGGTTTCGCTGCCAGCCAGAACAGTTGTACGGTCTTGTTTACACCAATGTTGACGACATGCTGAAAGAATTGGATCTGTGGCTTGCCGATCCAACTCCCAAGATGATGATCATCGGCGAATTACAAGATGGACTCGTGTTTGACACTGCATATAAAAAAGTGACAGGGAAACCGCTTACTCACTGGATCATCCCCCGGTTTGCGGCGCAGAATCGCCATCGTCTCATCTTCCTGACAAAATCCACGCAAATCCAACATGCTTTGAAGCTGCCCCCAACTCGTCAGGTGGTTTTCTCTTGGTCGGTCAATGCTGAAGCGGTTTCGGCGCAATGGGAGGAAGGAACCCCACCGCCAGCCGAACGTTTTTTAGCAGCGCAACAAATGAAAGAAGCAGGGTGGCCGATTCGATTTCGGCTTGATCCTATGGTGCCTTATCCGGACTGGCCCAAGGGGTACGCTGTTGCGATCAAGCAAATAAATAGACTCAAACCAGAAATGGTTACTATTGGCGCTCTTCGTGCCACATCCGCGAAGTCATTGCGCAAAGCAGCTCAGCGGAACGGAAGGGATGACAGCATTTTCGAATATCTGACCGAAGATCGGGATCCATCAGGTTTTAAATATCGAATCCCTTTTGAAGAGCAGAAAAAAATGTTTAAGTATGTGGTCGAGAGGTTGACGTCAAATATCACACCAGCGTTGTGCAAAGAGGACCAACAGCTTTGGAATGCACTCGGCCTTCCGTTCCATGGTTGCCATTGCCTCATTGATAGTTCGGACGCCCTTGTACGGGAGGCGCAGTTTGATCGAAGCCTGATAAAGCCTGTCGTCCGTCAAGTTGTCTCTTCTGATCTAGTGCAAATTCGAGCCTGACTGAACGCTCTATGAGAACGCCAGAATTTTACAAAGGTAAAGAGCAGACGTACGTTAAGCACTTTTTCCTCGAGAAGTACCTGGAAACGGTTGCACTCCATATTGGGTTCAGCTATCCAAGATTTGTATACGTCGATGGGTTTTCAGGGCCTTGGCGCGCTGAGGGGGAAGACATTGCTGATACATCATTCTGGATTGCCCTCAATCGCCTTAATTATGTTCGGAAAGTGTTGGCCGCCAAGGGAAAAGAGCCACACATTAAAGCTGTATTCGTGGAGAGACTGCCGTCCACCTTCACTTCTCTGCAACGCGCAATTCAAGAGTGCAGAGGCGACATAGATGTTGTGTCGTTTCCGGGCACATTTGAGGATAATATTCCCAAAATTCTTGGCTCTGTTAAACACTCTTTCTCTTTCTTCTTCATAGATCCTACCGGCTGGACGGGATTTGGCATGGAAGCGATTAAGCCGATCTTGCAGCATACCCCCGGCGAAGTCATGATCAATTTCATGTACGACTACATCAATCGATTTTTGAACTCGCGCGACCCGAAGATTGAAGCGCAACTGGACGCGCTATTCGGAACGAAAACTTGGCGTTCGCTACGCGAAACCCAGGATCGCGAGTATGCGATCGTTGATTTTTATCGAGAGCAAATTCGTGCAGCAGGAAATTTCCAATTTGTGACTTCTACGCGAATCCTGAAACCGACGCACGACCGAGCCTATTATCATCTTATTTACGCAACACGGAACCCGAAGGGAATCACAGAATTTCGCACGGTTGAGAAGAAAACTGTTGCCGAACAAGAACAAGTTAGGTGGACGGCGAAACGCCAAGTGCGTGAAGATCGAAGCGGACAGTCAGAACTAGATCTGGAACCGATTAAATCATTGGAGACCGAGCTTAATAGCGAACGCTCACGGCAAATGCAACGAGCTCAAGATCGGATTCTCAATTTGCTTCAGCTCGGTCCCGATGAATATGACAACATCTGTCCCAGGATCTTAGAACTTCCCCTCGTATGGGAATCAGATTTGAAATCCATTTTGCTAAGGATGAGGGATGACAAGCAAATTCACATCGACGGCATGGGGCTTCGGGGAAGAGTGCCTAAGGCCGGATGCCGATTGCGTTTGATTTGATTGGGTTTGCCATCCTTGTACCCCCCTCACTCCCTCCTTCTGCCCCACACCCTCAACGTGCTCAACTCAATCACCTCCACCGGACACTCCGGCCAGTTATGCACCCAGCACACAATCAAATCGCACCCGCTGGGCAGATGGCCGTGACGCAGGAAATTACGGCTCTCCTTTTCAAACTCAATCTTCACCAGCTGCCAGCGTTGGTCGTCGATCTTTCGCATCGCTTCGCAATCAGGAAACTGCTCATGGATTCGCATCACCACAAAACCCAGCTCCCAGGACACCATGCCGAACAGGTACACCACTCCCATCTCGTTAGCCGGGCCAAAAGCCATGCCCCAGTCCATCATCGGCGGCCCGTAAACCGGGCGGTCCGTCAAAATCTTTCCCGTGCCGGGCGGCCCACCAGCCGTCATGGAGGTCGAGGTCGCCAGCCATGTCCCCTCGCCGGTCGCCCTCGCTATCTCCAGGACGTCCGCCCACTCGCCGGGTAAGCGCTCGTGCCGTTCCGCATATGCCACCATGGCTTGCGGCACCTGTCGCCAGCCTTTAAACCGGCTCACCAGCGGTTTGGAGCTATACGCGCTTTCGCGTTCGTATTCAAAAATCGTCGGCAGCTTTCCTGTTTTGCGCACCACGCCTGCCCAGTCTTCAAATAGATCTTCCAGAGGCGTCGGCGCGCCCCGCGGCGGCTCCATGCCACACGCCCGCACCGCCATTCCGTAATTGCCAAACAATTTGCGGATCGTGCGCGTGGATACATGCACTCGTTCGGTTAACTCACCCAGGCTTGGCGTGCGCCCCAGTTCCTGCGCGCACTTCCGGATAGCAGCGATGATTTCTTCCTTTTTCACAATTCACCTCGCATAAAAAAGGCCACCCATTTTTGGGCGGCCCGATTCAGAATTTTGTTTTGCTTTTGTGGCACAGGCTCTCCAGCCTGTGCGCTTTTAGGTTCTAGAAAACGTTGTGGACCGCAGGCGCCCTCGCCTGCGTGATTTCAGTCTATTTTCCTGTAGATCTCTGGGGCTAGATCGATGAATGCAACTCAGACACAAAGGTTAATTCCAATCAGGAATTGCTCTAACCTTCTTGTCCCGCGATACAAGTGTCAGTGCCGTAAGCGATTCAAAATGATTGGGCTTTAGCCCCTGAGATAGAAACGTTGATCGGCATTGCCATGTGGCGTGAGCCAGAATGTCTGGGAAATTTTATTCTCTGGAAAGCTTGCCAAGAGAGGGAATCCATCGCTGCGTCCTGCGTGCAGGCCCAGCGTTATCGGTGCGTCTTGCGTGCAGAACTAGAGTTGTGAAGTTGGAATCGATGAATGCAGCTTGAACGCAAAGGCTAATTGCCAGCTGCTATTTGCTAATTGCTTTTTCGCACACTCCCGCGACCTATCCGGTGGCGATGTGTTGCGCAAGAATGCAGCCCTTTTTGAGGGACACACTCTAGTCCACGGAGGCCGCGGTAACTTGTGACCCATACGATAGGCCACAGACCACAGAGTTGCAGGCCTTTTTGGGTTTCCCCGCGCAATTGGGCTACTTGCCAACTGCGGTCATTTCCGGCGCCGCTCCCGTCAATGTCACCCCTCACTTTAGACGAAAATGAAACGAAAGTCAAATACTATTTTTCGGTGCCACGGCCCCATTTTGGCAGCCTTTAGGACCTCTATCCCTCAAACTGGGTTATACTCTGCCAAATTTTGCTCCAAATGGGGAACGCATGGCCGCCACAGTCCAGGGAAGCGCTACCGATGTAAAACAACAGGAAGCATCAACGTGTCCCACGTGCGGTGAAACCATCACGCGCCAGTTCTGCCCCGCTTGCGGCGAACAGAAGTTTGACCGCCATAACTTCTCCTTCAGGCATTTTGTTCGTCACGCGGCGCATGAGTTGCTGGAGCTGGACTCAAAGGTTTTACGCACAATCAGGTACCTGTTCAGCAAGCCGGCATTTGTTACCGCCGGATATCTGGCCGGCAAGCGTTCCCAGTTTGTCAATCCATTTCGCCTTTATGTGCTTTGCTTCGCGCTGTCAACATTTCTGACTTCCACCTACCATCCTGTTTTGGATTTTAAGAATTTGAGCAACGCTGACCGGACTGGGAAGATGAATCACGCGCTGGCGAAATTGGCGAACCGCAAAGGCGTTCCAGAAGAAGTGCTTGTCCAGCATATGAACGAAAGGCTTCATTTGTATTATGAGGCGTCAAAAATCTTTAACGCGCTGGTAATGGCCGGCCTGCTCGCAATCTTTTACCGCAGGCAAAAGTGGTATTTCGGCGAACATGCTGTCACATCTTTTTACTTCTTGTCGTTTACCTTGTTGCTGACGATTGTGAAGTGGCCGTTGTGGCTTGCATTGGGTGCGCCGGTCCAAAGCCCCTCTGCATATATCCTGTCGCTCATCTTTCTTTTGATTGCTCTTCCTTACTTATGGGTCACTTTGCGGCAGCTCCATGGCGAAGGGCCATGGAAAACAGCGGCCAAGTCAGTGCTGGTGTACGGTGGAACGCAACTAACCATCATTGTTACGACCCTCGTCAGCTTCGGTCTCGCCGTCTTGCATACGGTGTTAGTGCGCTAAGCACTTCCCGCGAAAATGTATGCCCAGCCGCGATACAACGTGTCAGCGGTTTCAACCAGGCGGCAAATCCTCTATAATTCGCGCTTCAGAATGAGTGAAACCACAAATTTGAATCCCGCAGAAGCCCAGGCTCCCGCAGCCCCCTCAGGCGCAATGGACATCAACCAGATCCTGTCAATCCTGCCGCATCGCTATCCATTTCTGCTGATTGACCGGGTGGTGGAGATGGAGCGCAAGAAGAGGATTGTGGCCATCAAGAACGTGACCATCAATGAGCCGTTCTTCAAGGGGCATTTCCCAGATTTCCCCATCATGCCGGGTGTGCTGATTGTGGAAGCCATGGCCCAGACGGGCGGCGCCCTGTTGCTGACGGAAGTGGAAGATCGCGCCAGCAAATTGATTGTCTTCACCGGCATTGATAGGGCGCGCTTTCGCCGTCCGGTGGTGCCGGGCGACCAGCTTCGGATTGAGGTGGTAATGCTGAGCTGGAAAGAAGGCGCGTCGCGCATTGCCGTGCGCATGGAAGGTAAGGCATTTGTGAATGGCAAAGTGGTGTGTGACGGCACCGTAAGCGCGCAATTGGTATCGCTCAAGCGCGCGCAGGCAGGTCCGGAATCCCCGGCTGAAGCAACGGAATGATCCACCTAGAGCCATGATCCACCCTAAAGTGATGATCCATCCCACAGCATTGATAGATCCCCAGGCGCAGCTGCATTCAACCTGTGCCGTTGGGCCGTATTGCGTGGTGGGCCCGGGCGTGGAACTGGGCGAAGAGTGCGAATTGATGTCGCACGTAGCGATCTACGGACCGGCAAAGATCGGCGCGCACAATCGTTTCTTTCCTTTTTGCGCGATTGGCGGCGAACCCCAGGACCTGACCTATAAAGGTGAAGAGACGCGGCTGGAAATCGGTAGCCACAACGTTTTCCGTGAATACGTAACAGTCAATCGAGGCACAACCAAGGGCGGCGGCGTGACCAGGATCGGGAGCCATACGCTGCTGATGGCTTATGCCCATGTCGGACACGACTCTGTGATTGGCGACCGCGCCATGCTGGTAAATGGCGCCACGCTGGCCGGACACGTTACCGTGGAAGAGTGGGCGGTGGTGGGCGCGCTGAGCGCGGTCCATCAGTTCACGCGTGTTGGCGCGCACGCTTATATTGGCGGAGGCTGCATTATTACCAAAGATGTTTTGCCGTTTGCCAAGTGCGCCACGCCGCGCGAAGTGAAAACCTACGGCCTGAATTCAGTGGGATTGCAGCGCCGGGGATTCAGCGAGGAACGCATTTCCAGGATCCACCATGCATTTCGAGTGCTACTCAATTCCAAGCTCAACACGGCGCAAGCGCTGGAAAAATTGAAATCGGAAACCGACCGCGGCCCAGACGTGGATATGCTGCTGCGGTTCATTGAAGATTCAGAACGAGGAGTTATCAAATAATAAAAAAGAGGACTTCAGGCGGCCCTTATTGAATCGTCCTTTGTGGCCGGATTTGATGCATTCGTAAGTCCCTTGTCCGGCTTAGTCAGCCTATGTTCCGCCGCCGCTTTTTCCGGCGCAGCAACTTCGCTCGTCGGTAAAGCATTTTCTTCAACGCCCCGCATTAAAGCATCGGCATAGCCTAAATAATGGCGGACGTAGCTTTGCTCTTCAGGGCTCAAATCGGGGTCAACACGGTCCATCAAGACCTGGTTCTCTGATGTCATGCCCGGAATGTTGTAGCGGCCATGGCGCTTTTTAAACGGGACAAGATTCTTGCTTCTGAGTTGGTCTGGAATTATCCGCATGTTTACTCTTTGGTTATGATGCGGATAGCCAGGGTTAGGTGTGCTTACTACTGAAGAATAAAAGGCGACAAAGACAAATTGATACACTGATCCGAATGGCTGAAGGGCAAAAACTCGGATTAATCGCAGGGAATGGCAGCTTTCCCTTGCTGCTGCTGGATGCGGCCCGCGCCAAGGGCGCTCAGGTAGTGGTGGCCGCCATCAAGGAAGAAACTTCCCCTCTGATTGAGAGCCGGGGCGCCGCCACCGTTCATTGGATGTCACTGGGTGAACTGAGCAAGCTGATCGATTTTTTCAAGCGTGAAGGCGTGAGCACCGCGATCATGGCCGGACAGGTCAAGCACAAGCAGATATTCTCTTCCATAAGGCCCGACTGGCGGCTGGCCAAGGTTCTTTTGTCCCTGGGAACGCGCAACACGGATTCTTTGATCGGCGCGGTGGCCAAGGTGCTGGAAGATGAAGGCATTCACCTGATCAGTTCCACGTCGTATCTTGAGCCGCTGCTGGCGCGACCGGGAGTGCTGACGCGCCGCCAGCCAAGCGAAGCTGAGCAGAAAGATATCGAGTATGGCCGCCAGGT
>JBAVUZ010000241.1:0-2972 GCA_049697035.1 Candidatus Angelobacter sp.
GTCTGCACCTCCTGCCGCTCCAGCGCGCTGAGCACATGCTTTAAACCAACGGCGCCGCGCGCGTTGCGGTGGGCTTCACCCATCACTTCGCGTACCAGTTCCTTCTGGTCAGTCAGCATCGACTCTGTCAGGATGCGTCTGGCGTGCTGGCGCACTTCTTCCGGCGTAGCTGAAAGAACGTCGATGGGGAACCTTCCGCGCAGCTTCTGCTTGAGATCGCTATGTAGTTGCGACTCGATTTCAGGCCATGAGTCGTCCTGACATCCAATCAGCAGCGCATTGAACTTGTCGCGATGGGCCAGCATCAGCAGCGATTCGGCAAACATCTTGAAATGTTGCATCGTCGTGTTCTCAACATGCCGCTCACGATGGCCGGCTTCATAGCCTTGAAAGCCGTCACTGCGCGGCACCGCGGGTGAAGGGCCAAACTCCAGGTCTGGCTTTTGTGTGATTTCCGTGTCCTGCAATTCAAAGATGCGCGCTTTCTTGCGGTTGACCAGCGCAATGCATGTGCGCGGCAGGCCGGATCTTGCGTCCACAAGCGGACGCAGGTGAAAACGCGAGTTTACCGTGATCTGCGACGGCTCGGGGCGCGGAGGAATATCCAGCTCACGCCATATGCCCTGTTCGCGGCAGGCAAAAATCGCTTTCCCGCGCGAGTGGTTTCCATGCAGCCCTTCGGCAATTGTCAATATCTTTTCCAGGTCCTGGCGCAGCACGGCATCGTTGCCATTGCGCTCTGCTTTGCGCAGCGCATCGCGCACCAGGTCTTTGGCCATGATGGCTTCTTCACGGTGCGATTTATTTTGGGGTGTCTGTGGCTGAAAATAGAAACTGATGGCGCATCCCGCCGGCGATTCAAATTGTGCCAGCTGACGAATTTCTTCACGCGTAATCATTCGCGGATCTCCTTATGTGTTTTCCGTTACGCAACCCGGGAATGATGAAGCAGACTTTTCCTGAGCTGGTTCTGCGTTGGTAACTTTTGCTGGATATGGGCCCGCGCGTCGTGAATGGACTGGCGTACCTGTTCCGCGGAACGCCCCGCCAGACGCGAGATTTCATCCACCGTAAAACCTTCCAGCGTGTACAGCACAAAAGCTTCGCGATCACCCGCCTTCACGCCGCCCAGAACAAGGTCCAGTTGCGCCACCATTTCGTCGCCGGCCATGATCTCTTCCGGCGTGCGCACACTTTCGTCGCGAATAATGCTTTCTTCAGGCAGGCTGTCATCGGGCTGGTGATACTGCAGCACATTCTCGTCACTGCCTGTCACGTTTTGAATTCCGGCGGGCGCGTCCAGTGAGATGGTGGCCGTATCGGCGTTGTCATGGATCAGCCGTCGGATGGCCTGCAGAGCCAGGCGATGAAACCAGCCTTCTGGTGACAGCAACTCTCTCTTGCCGCCTTCATGCGAGAGCGCGCTGACGATTACCTCATCGAGTACTTCTTCACGCGTGATCTGGTCTTCACGGATTTTGTCCGATTCAACCTGGAAACGTAGTTCCTGGTCGATAAACTCTTCCAGCTTGCGCAGGTTGGCGCTCAGCCATAGCTCTACATCCGCCACGGCTGCGCTATCGGTTTTGGCGGTAGGCGCCGGCATCTCCGCACGAACTGCGCGATGTGTTTCACTGTGCGCTTTCCCATTGGCGCGCGTAGTGGCTGGCGCGACGGGGATGGGCATTTGCGTAAGCCGCTCACGGCCTGCACGCCGCAATGACTTTCTCGTCCAGTGTCCGCGCAGCAGCTCTTTGTGCTTCGTTACCTGGGAGATTAAGTCGGCGAAAGCGGATTTGACGGCCGCCAAAGCGTTTTCGCCTGAGCGCTGCACTGCCATCTGTCCGGAGGGCAATCGCAGATTCAGTGACGCGCTTATACCGCGGTCGTTGTCCGGTTCCACCGTTGCGTGCAGATGCACCAGATCGGGCTTAAAAACCTGCAATCGGGGTTCTAATTTTTGTACTTGGTGCTTGAATTCGCGCTCAATATCGGGCGTCTTGCCTGCCTTGTAGCTGACGTGAACATTCATGTGTGCCTCGGCTGGGGAGAAGATCCCTTTCGGAAGGTCCGCAGGCCCTCATTCAATTGCAGATTTTACACCTGCCAGTAAGACGCCAACCAAATTTCGCACGTTGCATAAGAAATAGTATTGAAATGTAAATGTATTTCTTGCTTTAAGGAACATTCTATGAGCGGAGCTGCTGGCTGAAGCTTGATGGCGGTCACTAGACAGTGTGACGCCTGTCATCGCGGCGCAGCCGCTAAAGGCGGTTAATCATGGACGCAACGTAGCCCGCGCCAAAACCATTGTCGATATTCACCACGCTCACGTTGGAAGCGCAGGAGTTCAGCATGCCCAGCAGGGCTGCCAGGCCGTTGAATGACGCGCCATACCCAATACTGGTTGGCACTGCGATGACTGGCACTCGCGCCAGGCCGCCCACTACACTCGGCAGCGCGCCTTCCATGCCGGCGCAGACAATGATCACTCGGGCCTTGTCAAAAATTTCCCGTCCTGCCAGCAACCGGTGTATCCCTGCCACGCCAACGTCATATAGATGCGCCACTTCATTGCCCATGATTTCCGCCGTGACCAGCGCTTCTTCCGCCACAGGAATATCGCTGGTCCCCGCGGAGATGATCACCACAGTGCCTTTCCCGTAGTTCGCGGAATCCTGTTGCAGAATGATGGCACGCGCCAATTCCCGGTACTCAGCTTTGCGGACCAGTTTTTTGACGGCGCGAAAATGCTCCGCCGTGGCCTTGGTCGCCAGCACATTGCCACCCTGCGCCGCCATGCTCTTGAAAATCTTTGCTACCTGCGCAGGCGTTTTACCCTGGCCAAAAATTACCTCCGGCATGCCAGAGCGCACGCGGCGATGGTGGTCAATCTTGGCAAAGCCCAGATCTTCAAAAGGCATGTGCCGCATGCGAGCAACGGCGTCATCGGGCGAAACCGTGCCTTTGCG
>JBAVUZ010000242.1:0-1761 GCA_049697035.1 Candidatus Angelobacter sp.
TGCGAAACCGTGGTGCGGAATGCCATTAGGCCTATTTCGATGGAGGAACGGGAATATGAAGAGTCGTTCAGGTAAAGATACGCCCGTCGTCATTCTATTGGCCATGATCGTTGCTATGAGCATGGCAATGATATTTGCCGCGCTTCTGTATGGCTTCATGAGGGCCAGCCACGCTTCGTCTCTGGAGATCGGAACGCATGACAGCCGGTGTCTTCATGAAGTGTGCGACATGCATCATTCCGAGAGTTAATGGGCCCCTGATTTCAAGGAGTTTCATCGCGCGGAGCGCCCAAGAAGCGACCGAGTTTCACATTCCAGGAGCCGCTCTTATGAACAATGCGATACCCAAAGTGGTTAGGATTCAGATGTTCCCAGCAGGAAGACAATGATGCGTGACTTACTAGATCGCTCGTGATGCCATCTGATCCTCGGCCCTACTGAACGACTTTGGCGATTTAGGCGGATCACTGCTGTCCGGTTAAAAGTCGAAGAGAATCAGTTGGTTGCCGTTTCCGGCGAAATTGGGGTCTGGGTCGATGGCCTGAAGAGCGCATAAAATGGATGTTTTCTCGAACAGTGTGAGGCTGAGAATCTGTAGAATCTGATACAAGCTCGGCTCCAGTCCGAGTCGTTTGCGCACGATCGCGACCAGCACGTACACCGACACCGCGATCCAGATTTGTGTTTTCACCGCGTTCTCGCTGGTGCCGTAGAACGCCTTGATGCGCAGGTGCTGCTTGATCCACTTGAAAAACAGTTCCACCTGCCAGCGTTGCTTGTAGATTTGCGCGATGGTCAGCGCCGGGAGCGTAAAGTTGTTGGTCAGGAACTTCAGTCGCTTGTTGGTCTGGGCATCATAGTAGCTCACCCTCCGCAGCGCGTCCGGATAAACCGAAGCCGACTCGAAGGAGGACAAAACTACGGTTTGATCCGAGCGCACGCCGGTGCTCTTGTCCACGGCATGCGAATAGCGCCGTTGCAGGAGCACATTGGACTTGGTGCGCACCACAAAGAAGGCCGAACTGAGCGTGAACACGAAAAGCCGCTGGAAATCGATGTAGCCGCGATCCATAACATAGAAGGCTCCGGCTTCCGGCATGATCTGGTCGAGGATGTTGACGTCATGCACCTTGCCATCGGTCACGCGGATAAATGTTGGGATATTGCCGCGCAGGTCCAGGAGTGTGTGCATCTTGACCGCCGCTTTGCGTCGCCGGAACTGGGCCCAGGGAAACAACGTCAGACACAGATCGATGGTGGTCGAATCCAGAGCATACAGGCTCTCGTTCAGATCGACGCCCATGGGCTCTTGAACATACAGTCTGCGCGCGGTCGCAATCAACCTGTAGGCAAAGTCGGCGAAGATGCGCCAGTCGCGCGATTCGTTCGCGTCCGCCAGGGTCGAGCGCGCCACCTTGCCACGGAATCCCAAGTGATACAGCTTGCCCTGCAACGAACGCAAACAGGCCTCGATGTCGCGCAGACTCTCCCGATAGGTCAATTGGGCGAAGGCCATCGCCAGATACTGATCCCAACAACTGAGGCCTCGCACCCGCATGTCGCCCTGATAACGCTCGACGCAACGCCGGAACTCCCGGTCGGGAAGAAAGCTGATCAACTGTGAGAAGACGGTGCGGCCCTGATTCATGAGCCATTGTCCGCTCTCCTCGCATTCAAATCGCGGCAAGCCAGAAATAACTTCAACTCATTGTGCAGCTATTACTTGCAGCCAACGCCTTATAACTTAACCGGACAGCAGTG
>JBAVUZ010000243.1:0-2123 GCA_049697035.1 Candidatus Angelobacter sp.
ATCGTGTATGACACGTTGAAAAACCAGTGGGTCTTCGAAGACTTTCCCAGCTTTACCCTGGCTGCCTAAACCCAGCCAAAACAATTTTTGAGTAGACATTATTCATGGGAGGCACGGAGACACGGAGGAAATCAAAAAAATACCACTGATTAACACTGATGACACTGATGACACTGATTGGAATCGGGACATCGGGTGAGCGGGTGATTGACGACCGATGTATTCTTTTGGCAGGAACTTTTATGTTGGATTTTTTCAAGTTTGATTTTCTAAAGACGGTCAAGTCGCCGGAGCAGCGCAAAGCATGGTTCGTGGCCATCGTGGCGGACGCCATCCAGATCGTTGGCATGCCCCTGTTTGCTGAAGGCGGCCTCTCGCCTCTTGATACCGGGCTGGACGTGATCGTGGGTGCAATCCTCATCAAGCTGCTGGGATGGCACTGGGCCTTTCTGCCAACCTTTGCCGCGGAGCTTGTCCCCGGACTCGACCTTTTCCCCACCTGGACAGCCGCCGTGTTCTTTGCCACACGACAATTGAACAGAGCACCTGAGCAGGACGTGATTGGTCAAGGCCGCAAACGGACAACCGAGCCGGAGATTCTTGATCCGGGACCGGCGCCGGCAAGAAGGGTTTGAGGGATCGCCGGAATCGCACGACATCGACATCCGGGAACCAGCCTTGTGAGGACGAAATTATTGAGCCTTTTTAAATCATTGAATACATGTAACATATTCGCTTATTTCGATAATCAGGTGACCGCAGGCTAACCTTTTCTCTATTGGCACGTATATATATCGTTTAGTATATATATTGCCTATGACCCAAGCTGATATCCACAAATTCCTTCCGCTCAAGACCCAGTGGTTCCACATCATGCTTTCCCTTGCCGGTGGAGAGCAGCACGGCTACGGAATCATGCAGGAAGTTCTGCAGCGCACCACTGGGAAAGTTCGCTTGTGGCCGGCCACGCTCTATGGATCCATCAAGCGGCTGATTGAGGCTGACCTGATTGAGGAATCTGACGAACGGCCCGCGCCGGAAGTTGATGATGCGCGCCGCCGCTATTACCGGCTGACTGCGCTCGGCAGCCGCGTGCTCGACGCGGAATGTGAACGCCTCAAGGAACTAGTCCGGGCAATTCAGGCAAAGCAAGGTTTGGTGACGGAATGAATATCGCATGGCGCATTTATCACTGGCTGGCGCGGGCCTTCCCGCACGAATTCAAATTAGCTTACGGCACAGACGTAATCCAGCTCGGTGAAGATGTGGTGGCGGATATTGCCAAGGGGCATGGCGCCGCGGGCCTGGTCCCGCTGATCGCGGACATCGCGATCCGCGTACCGCTTGAGTACCTGAGCGAAATGCGCACTGACATGCGCTACGCGTGGCGAGCGTTGATCAAGTCGCCCGGATTCGCCCTAGTCGGCATCATTTCCATGGGGATCGGAATCGGGCTCACGACAAACGTCTTCAACTCAAGATGGCAATTTTTATTTCGTGAGCTGCCGGCAGCCAATGCCAAACATCTGGTAATGCCTGAGAAGCCTGTCTCGTATTACTACATCGAACAATTCCGGGAACAAAAAAATACGTTCGCCGGCGTCGCTGCATTTCAGAATGGGGTACCGTTTAACGTCACTTTCCAGGGTGATGTGAATGCGAAACCGCAGCGCGTCTTCGGACAACTTGTCTCCGCCGACTATTTTTCTGTCCTTGGTGTCCAATCGCAGCGCGGACGGGTGCTCAGCCCTGAACTCGACAAGCCCGGCGACGCGCCAGTTGTGGTGATCAGTGATCGTTTCTGGCGCAATCGCCTCAACTCCTCGCCTGACGCGCTGGGACAAACGCTTCGCCTGAACGGACAAGCCGCGACCATCGTTGGAATCACCCCGAAAAGTTTCAATGGCGCATTTGCCATCAATCCCGCTGAGCTTTTCGTTCCCACTACAGTGCCTGCCGCGCTCGCTCCGGAACTCGCGAATGACGTGCTGCATCAACGCAATGCCAGGGAGTTCATGGCTCTGATGTGTCTGGCGCCCGGCGTCACCGTAGAATCTGCTGAAGCCGCTCTTGACTCGGTTACGCGCCGTCTTGACGAGCAGGACCCTTCAGCGCCTCTGCGC
>JBAVUZ010000244.1:0-2263 GCA_049697035.1 Candidatus Angelobacter sp.
CCCATGCCCCCTGCGCCACTGCGCTCTTGGCATTGAAAAAGTTCTCCAGCGCAATCGCAACCTGAAATGAAAAATCCGTCGAGTACGTATGCTCGTTCATAGATGTGGCACAGCGGATGTTCTGGAACCATGGCATCCACTCAGGAGTGCCGCCTTTTGCCGGCGGATCTGTTTGCCCATCAGGCACCGCCGTTGGAGGCACAAGGCTGGTCACAGCCGGGTATTGTGCGGCAACATGGCAGCCCATACACGATGTGGTGTTCAAATCAGCAGGGCCGTTTAAACGGAAATTCCATCCCAGATGTTGTGGAGGCAGGTCTTTGGTATCGAAGATCGCAGTCTCTTTCAGTTCTGGATTCACAGTGGTATGGAGCACTGGATACACGCCGCTGGTTTTGTTGATCTTGTTTTCGGGATCATCTCCCCACATCAAGCCAACCGGCACCAGGTTCATGAATTTATTCTGGTTGTTTAGCTGGCCGTTGTAAACAAATGTGCCAAACACCCAACCTGTAAGTCCGGGGGCATCGGCGCGAGCATCACGCACGGCAATATCCATTTGCAGCAGGTTGACGGGCGTGACTTTGCGGGTGGAAGATTTCCAGAAGTTCTCAGTGATATAAGCTTTCCACTGCAAAGGATTTTCAAGATAAGCAATTTTGTCTGTTCCCTGCGGTGCGTCAGTAAAAAGGAGCTTGGCGAAAACTGTGCCGATGGGAAATCCCCCTCCATAACGCGCGTCCGTAGCGCGTGGGTCAGGATTGTTAGGATCGGCCCACATCTTTCCCATGGTGTATCCGGCCATGTCATTCACCAGCGTGATCGCATATACCGAGTAGTTCCCATCTTTACCTTTCTGGTCTGGACCCAACTGGTAGGGCGTGACGGGCGCTTCCTTGATGAGCCCGCGAAATCCTTCGGTGCCGCCATTCGGCGGATACGCCTCTGGCCCCGTGGTGGTGGGATGCAGCCATGGAATGTGATACCAGCCTCTTACATGGTTCTTGTATGGGTCCCAATCCGGCAGATTACCTTCAAATGCGTAGTCCCTGGCCGCCAGCAAATATTCTTTGGGGTTCTTTTTAAAGTCTATCTGTTCAACGAAGGCGGGTACGTGCTCCGGCTTTTCTTTGGGGAAATCAGCCTTCAGCCGGAATATTGGCTGGTCAGAATAGTTCTGGATGTAGTCCGCGGGTTTGACCATAAAGCCAAAATCCGGAAAGCTCATGCCGCGTTCCTTCTCAGCGGAGAGTGCCATGGCGGACGCAGACTGTGGGGCCGGCGTTTTGTTATCCCCTGCCGCTGGTTGAGCAGGTTTTGAATTGCATCCGGCTAAAAATGCCACCACGGCCAGCAAGATGAGGCTCAATGCAACGACAAATTGTTTGTGCATCAGCAAATTAACTGCCCGGAATTTCAGTTGCTCCTTATTATTGTTCCGCCTTAGTCGCATCATTTCTCTTCTCTCCTTGCTCGATTGGGGTCAACTGCGTGAGTCCGGGATTTTGGGAGAGAGCCCAAGCCCGGAGTTTGGCCGAAAGGCACGGACGGAGCCGTGCCTTCAGTCATTTTTCTAGTGAGGATTTTTGAAATCGTTGATGGAAACATCACAGGCCCGGCGAACTTCCTGCACGGTAGCTGGAGCGTCCATTCTGAACAAGCCATTAAGATTGCGCTCAAGGCGAGAAGCCCGGACCGCATCCTTCACGGCGAAAAACACGCTGTTCGACAGGACCAACGGGGGTTCTCCAACTTCTTTTGATGAGAACAGATCGTTAGGATCTTCAGGCACGTTCTCGGCGATGTTACGCGGGAAGAGATGCACATTCATCTCCAGCGGAATCGTCGTAACTGCGGGCGGTTTGTAGCGCCATGTGTTCACGCTGTTAAGACGGCCCTTTTCCGGTCCCTCCTGCTGAAACACCAGCTTTTCAGTCAGAAGATAGCCGACGCCCTGGATAAAAGCGCCTTCTACCTGGCCGATATCAATGGCTGGATTCAGGCTCCAGCCCATGTCATACACAATGTCTGCGCTCAGGATCTTCACCTCACCGGTCAGAATGTCCACTTCCACGACCGAGCACGCGCCGGAATAGGTGAAGCCGACAAACGAGTCAACAATGCCGCTGATCGTTTTGGTTTTTGGATCAATTGGGATACCTGGAATGACTGGCTGCTGCGCCTTGGTCTTAAAAGTCATTGCCGGGATAGGAGTCGTGCCTCCCTGGATGGGCGCGGTAAAGCTGGCAATCAGGTTCACGCG
>JBAVUZ010000245.1:0-8645 GCA_049697035.1 Candidatus Angelobacter sp.
GCTGAAAAAACAACTGCCAGGAGAAGAGAGGTGATCAGTCGACGCATTAGTGCACCTCCGGCTTGCTGGATTGCTGGTTCGCAACCTCGGCTTTTTCTATACCCGGGGGTGGCAGCAGCGGTGGTCGCTCATGCCCCTGCGAAACCTTCTGCACCTCAATCTCTGAAAACAACATCGCCGGCGCGGCCGCGGCTACCGGCACCGAGCCCGATTCCGCTCCGCACTCGCCGTTGAATACATCCATCTTCTGCCCGGTCAGCACAATCCGGTTCAGCGCATTCAGCGGCGTTCCAATAATGTCCACGCCGCGCACCAGTTCGTCCGGACGCCCATCGGGATAAACCTTCCACACCATCAGAGGCATTACCTGAAACGCCTGCGGCATGTTGCGCATCGTGAGCGTAAAGCCGCCGGCGATATCTTCAAAGTAAAGCCCGAATGGCTTCTTCTGTTTCCGAATCTCGTTGATCAACTCCTGCCGCAGCTGAGAATCCGGCACGGTCTTGTTGGAGCGGACAATCAAATTTCCCTGCCGTCCCACCGGCATCATTCCTGCCTGGCCGCGTCCATGTCCGTTCGATTGCAGAAAGCCTTTCACCGGCATCCGCGACATCAGGAACTGCTTCAATACGCCGTTCGAAATCAGCTCTACCTTTTTGCTCTTCTCGCCTTCTTCGTCGTAACTGTAATTGCCACTCAGTTCCACGCCTTCAAGTTTCGCCAGCGTCGGATCGTCTTCCACACTCAAAAACTTCGGCAACACCGGCTGACCGATCATCTTGGTAAACGTCTGGCCTTCATTCTCTCCGCGCTGCCGTTGCCCTTCCAGCCGATGTCCCACCACTTCATGGAAGAACACCGCCGCCGCGCGCCCGGAAAGTAGCGCTGGCCCGTTGAACGGTTCCACCACCGGCGCTTTCTTCAGCTTTTGCAGGTCCTGGGCAATCTTTTCAATCTTCGCCGCGATCTCCTGCTCCGGCGCGAGCTTGTCAAACGTGGACGCATCAAACGTCTCCGACCTTGCCAGCTCCATCCCGTCCGAGGAACGCGTGCTCCCCAGCGCCAGTACCCTGATCAGAGGACGCGAATCCACCAGCCGCGACCCTTCACTGGAAACAAAGTAGCGCGTCGTATCCTGCACCACCAGCACCACCGTGGAGCTTTCAATGTCAGGATATTTTTTGAAGATCGAGGAAAGCCTGCGGACCCGCTCTTCCCATTCATGCTGATCAAACTTGGGAGGAACAATTTCCTTTCCGATATAAACCTGCGGCTTCTCTGCTGAAAAATCCGGCGACGAATCCTCTTCATCCGCGCGGACCTTGGTATTGGTCTTCACCTCAAGAAATCCCTGCGCGGCTTTCTTGTACATGCGATCGGTGTTGATCCACAGGACGCGCGCGATGGCATCGGGCTTATCTTCCAGCGGCAGTGAAGCCGTGGTAACCGCGTTAAAGCGGTTCTCGCCGTGCGTGTTGTCCAACTCGCGGCTGCCCACGCGGACTGAAACATCCACCGTGCGGTCGTGCCGCTTGATGTTGGCCATCAGCGCACCATTGCTGGCCATGATGACGGAGCCAAAATCCTCGTTTCCGGAGTAGCTGATGAAATAAGGCGCGGGATCCGCTTTGCTCAGCGAACCCATCGCCCGATCCAGTTCCTGCTGCAGCGTGTGCAGCAATACCGGGGCAGTGGCGCCGGCCGCGGCCGACTGCCCCAGCAACGCCGGGACAGCAGACACAAATAGTAGTAGACAGAGAAAGAATGACTTCAGAAATGACATGGCTAACAGAAAGTGTACCTCAAGCGTTCCGCCGCGGAAATGTTACCTTAGGTGTCTTCCGCAGTCTCGAGCGAAAGCGAGAGATCCTATAATTAAGAACTGTATAGGGTCAGGCCAGTCTGGTTAATACGCTAAAACGCTTACCCATCGGATACTTCGCAGCCTTAGGGTGCTAGGTAGCAAAAGGGCTCCCTCGCAAAGCTCGGGATTACAGAGAACGCATCCTCTATTCCCCCGCAGATTTCGCCGATGCCGGCTTCCACCTCAAAATCGGCTTTCTCGCCGCTGCTGTTTCATCCAGCCGCTTCACCCTCGTTGTGTGGGGCGCATTCCGCACGAACTCCGGATCTTCCTCTGCTTCCCGAGCAATCGACTTCATCGCATCCACCAGCAGATCCAGTTCTTCCAGCGACTCGCTCTCCGTGGGCTCAATCATGATGGCGCCGTGCACCACCAGCGGAAAAGACACTGTATAAGGATGGAAGCCGTAATCAATCAGCCGCTTGGCAATGTCGCCGGTTTTCACGCCTTTCTGTTCCTGAATACTGTCGCTGAAGACCACTTCATGCATTGATGGGCTCTGGTACGGCAGGGTGTAATCGCCTTCCAGTTTCTTGCGAATGTAATTCGCGTTCAGCACCGCGTCTTCCGTTGTCTGCCGCAGACCATCAGGACCATTGGCCAGCGTGTAAGCCAGTGCGCGTACGTGCATGCCAAAGTTGCCGTAAAACATGCGCACACGCCCCACTGACTTCGGCCGGTCGTAATCAAAGGCCAAGGTGCCATCGGCACGCTCCACAATCACCGGCTTGGGCAAAAACGGCTCCAGAATTTTCTTGCACGCCACCGGTCCCGATCCCGGCCCACCTCCGCCATGCGGCGTAGAAAAAGTCTTATGCAGGTTCAGGTGCATCACGTCCACGCCAAAATCGCCCGGACGCGTCTTGCCCACCAGCGCGTTCATGTTGGCGCCATCCATATATAGAAGACCGCCCTTCTGGTGAAGGATCTCGGCGATCTTGTGGATTTCCTGCTCAAAAATTCCCAAGGTATTCGGATTGGTCAGCATCAGTCCGGCGACGTCTTCATTCATCTGCGCCGCCAGCGCGCTTACATCAACCATCCCGCGTGAGTTCGACTTCAGATTTTCCACGGCGTATCCACAAATCGCCGCCGTGGCCGGATTGGTGCCGTGCGCGGAATCAGGAATCAGTATCTTCTTGCGCGGGTTTCCCTTCGACTGCAGGTACGCATGCATCAGCAGGATTCCGGTCATTTCTCCATGCGCACCCGCCGCAGGCTGCAGCGTAATCGCGTCCATGCCGGTGATGTCAAGCAGGCAGTCAGAAAGCGTCTTCATCACGCGCATCGCACCCTGTGAGACTTCCGCCGGCTGATACGGATGCGCGTTGGCCAGTCCTGGGAAGCGCGCGACAACCTCATTCACTCGCGCATTGTATTTCATGGTGCAGGAACCTAGCGGATACATGCCCAGATCGATCGCGTAATTCCACGTGGAAAGCCGTGTGAAGTGGCGGATGATTTCCATCTCGCTCACTTCAGGCATATTGCCCAGATCAGCGCGTGCCGACGCGCCAAGCGCTTTTGTGTAATCAACTTCAGGTACATCCAGCGGCGCCAGCCGGTAACCTTTTTTCCCCGGTGATGAACGTTCGAAGATCAGCCCTTCATTCTGGTTAACGTGGTGCGTCGCTTTCTTGATGTCTTTATTGCTCATTGGCCCACCGCCTGCACTGCTGCGTCAATCTGTTCTTTGCTGTTCAGCTCCGTGCAACACCACAATGACGCGTTGCCCAGTTCCGGATAATGCCAGTTCAGCGGGAACCCGCCAATCATCTTCTTTTCCAGCAGGCGTTTGTTGATTGCGTGCGGATCGTCCTTCGTCTGGACCACGAACTCATTGAAGCGCGGCGCGCCTTCAAAAAGAATCTTTCCTTTTTTCGCAAACTCGTTCCGCGCATACGTCGCCTTGGCCAGATTCTGTGCGGCCAGCTCTTTCAGCCCTTCGCGGCCATAAATCGTCAGGTAGATCGTCGCCATGGTGGCAATCAGCGCCTGGTTGGTGCAGATGTTCGAGGTCGCTTTCTCGCGGCGAATATGCTGCTCGCGCGTGGAAAGCGTCAGCACGAATCCGCGTTTGCCGTCTTTATCTTTGGTCTCGCCCACCAGCCGGCCCGGTATCTGCCGTACGAACTTTTCTTTCGTTGCCATCACTCCCGCGTATGGTCCGCCGTATCCCAGGGGCACGCCGAAAGACTGTGTCTCCATGGAAACAATATCTGCTTCCACCGGCGGTTTCACGATTCCCAGCGACAGCGCTTCTGCAATCGACACGATCAGCAGCGCGCCTTTCTTATGCACCAGGTCGGCCACAGCCGCAACGTCTTCAATCGTGCCAAAAAAGTTCGGCGACTGGATCAGCACACAAGCGGTATCGCTGGTGATCTTCTTTTCCAGGTCAGCCATGTCAACACGGCCGTTTTCCAGGTAGTCGCATTCCGTAATCGGCAGGCCCTGGTGCTGCGTATAGGTGTGCATCACCTCGCGGTATTCCGGATGCACGCTGCGTGCCACCACCGCCGCTTTGCGGCCCGTGATGCGGACGGCCATCAGCATGGCTTCAGCCGCGCCCGTTGATCCGTCATACATGGAAGCGTTTGCCACTTCCATGCCGGTAAGCTCACAGATCATGGTCTGGAACTCGAAGATCGCCTGCAACGTTCCCTGCGCGATTTCCGCCTGGTATGGCGTATATGACGTTAAAAACTCGCCGCGTGAAACCATGGCGTCAATCACCACCGGACGGTAGTGGTGATAAGCGCCGGCACCCAGAAACAGTGCATAGCCAGCAGCGGCGTTATCGGCGCGGGCATGGAAATAGTCGATGATTTCCGATTCCGCCATCTGCCGCGGCACCTTAAGGTCGCGGGTCAGCCGGTATTCCGCCGGAATCGGCGCGAACAGGTCATCAATGGATTTGCATCCGATCTCGCGCATCATCTGCGCACGATCAGCGGGGGATTTGGGTAAGTAGCGCATGTTTTTTTCTGAAATCCCGAGCGTAGCGAGGGATACCTATTCCTTTCTACGCTGTTTACGTTCAACTATGTTTCTTTGATTCGTCGTTCGGAACCCAATCAACGAGCACGCGCGGTCATCAGCGCACCAGTAGGGCTGAGGGACCTTGTGTTTGGAATTCCCAGAGTTCCAAAAGCTCTTAACATCTACTATCGTTGCTTGCCCCAAAACTTTCGCCGCTATAGGGCTCCCTCGCCCGCAAAAAGCGTGGCTCGGGATTTCAGCAAAAATCTACTTCTCTTCCGCGATGTACTTCTCGTAATCGTCCGCTGACATCAGCGCATCCGCCTGGCTCGGGTTCGACAGCTCCAGCTTGATCATCCAGGCCGCATGCGCGTCCTGGTTCACGGCTTCGGGCCCCTGGTTCAGGCTCTCATTGATCGCAACAACTTTACCGGAGGCCGGCGCATAAAGCTCAGACACGGCTTTGACTGATTCCACCGTGCCAAAGCTTTTGCCCGCTTCCACCTGAGCGCCCACCTTGGGCAGTTCAACGAATACAATGTCGCCCAGCGATTCCTGCGCGTGATCGGTAATTCCTACTGTGGCGGAGTTGCCTTTCACCTGGATCCACTCGTGCTCTTTCGTGTACTTGTAATCTTTCGGATATGCCATCAGTTCATCCTGTCTGCAATTAATTTTTCTGGGTACTGATTTCTAAGGCGATGGTTTCTTGGCGCTATGACTTTTTCGGTCTCTTGTAAAACGGTGTTGGCACAACCTTGCACTTGACCTTCTGGCCCCTGATCTCCACAAACACCTCATGCCCAATCTCTGAATGCTGCGGCGGAACATAAGCCAGAGCGATGTTCTTTTTCAGAAATGGTGCGGGCGATCCGCTGGTCACGTAGCCGATCTCGCTCCCTGCTCCGTCAAATACTTTATAACCATCGCGAGGGATTCCACGGTCCACCGCTTCTAACCCGACGAGGATACGCTTCACGCCAGCGGCTTTCACTTTTTCCAGCGCCGCCTTGCCAATGAAGTCCGGCTTCTCCATCTTGCAATACCGGTCCAGCACGGCTTCAAAAACATTGATGGTGTCTGAAATCTCATGGCCGTAAAGCGCCATCTTGCCTTCCAACCGGAGTGTGTTGCGCGCGCCCAACCCACAAGGGACGATGCCAAATTCCTTGCCCGCTGCGGTTATTTCATTCCATACGCGCTCGCTGGTTGCGACATCGGACGGAACGTAAATCTCAAAGCCATCTTCCGCCGTGTAACCTGTCCTTGCGATCAGCGTATTGGGCAGATTGCAAACCGTTCCATGCTTGAACCAGTAATTTTTGATCTGGGAAAGGTCAATATTCGTCAGCTTTTGCAGCGTGGCTTCCGCCTTGGGGCCTTGTATGGCGATCTGCGTGTAGTAGTCGCCCACGTCATCAGCATGGCAGCGGAACTTGCTCACGTTTTTGCGCACCCAGGAGTGGTCTTTCTCGCGCGTGCCGGCGTTGATCACCAGCAGATAATCGTTCGACCCCATCTTGTGGACGATCACGTCATCCACGAACGTTCCTTCGGGATAAAGCAGCGCGGAATAATGTGCCTGGCCTTCCTGCAGTTTCGAGGCGTCGTTCATGCTGATCCACTGCACAGCATCCAGCGCCTGCGGCCCGCGGATCAGGATGTCTCCCATGTGTGAGACGTCAAACATGCCCACGCCGGTACGCACGGCCATATGCTCTTTTACCAGTCCGCCGCTTGATGGATAGTCGACCGGCATGTCCCAGCCGCCAAAATCCACCATCTTGGCGCCGAGCTTGCGGTGCATCGCGTTGAGCGCAGTTTTCCGGAGCGTCTGGCCTTCTGCGGTAGAGGACAAATGTTTTCCCTTTCTGACCTTTTGGTTACAGGTTGACAGAGTCCGCCGGGGAGGACAGGCGAACCCTCAAGGTTAACATCCGAGTTTTGCAGGGTCAATGAAGGCTCGACCTTATGTCAAAGCTCATTAGAAAAGTCCCTTTTTTGGTTGATGTTGATTCCAGCGTCTTGTAAGCCGGATATAGGGTGCGGGGCAGGGAAGGCGACTTTTCACCGCAAGGCCATCGACCATCGGCCCATTGCCGGAAAGCCGAAATCGAGATAATCTGCCGCCATGGCCAAAGAATTTATGTGCATGATCTGCGACCAGCCGGAGAGGAGCTGCTCCTGCAACAAGTACTGCGCTCTGTGCCAGGGCCTCTATGAAGTCCGCCTGTGTGAAGACGGCATTTACTACTGCCGCCCCTGCCGCGAGGCTTGCGACCTGCAAGCCCAGGTTGGAGGCAAAAATGCCAACTGGTAAGCCGAGTTCCATCGGCTAATTTGGTAAGTTAGTAATTGAGCAGCCACTGGCAGGACAATGGCGATTCAATTACCCAATTACCAGATTAATCAGTTACCAAATAGTTCCGCGCCTCCGCGTCTCCGCGGTGAAATCCCTTCCTACTACACCGCTCTGCTCTCCCATTACGGCCCGCAGAACTGGTGGCCCGCGCGCTCACGTTTTGAAGTGATCGTTGGCGCTTACCTGACGCAGAACACCAACTGGAGCAATGTGGAAAAAGCCCTGCTCAATCTTCGTCGCGCCCGCAGGCTCAGCGTCATTTCCATGCGCGAAACGCCAAGCGACGAACTCGAACAACTAATACGTCCCTCCGGCTACTTCCGCCAGAAAGCCCGCAACGTCAAGACCTTTATCGCTTTTCTCGACGAGCGATACTCCGGCTCGCTCAGCCGCATGTTCGCGGAGCCGACTGCGAAACTCCGGGCAGAACTGCTGGAACTCAATGGCGTTGGGCCAGAAACCGCCGACTCCATTCTGCTCTATGCCGGCAATCATCCTGTCTTTGTTGTGGACGCATATACCCGCCGCGTGTTGCTGCGCCACGGCATCATCAACGAGAAAACCAGCTACGAAGAAATTCGCGCCATGATCGAGCGAACCATCAGCAGCTCAGGAGCTGAGTCTCTCGTAGTGAAAAATGCCGGCGCTGATCCTCGTCATCCGGTTTCGCGCATGAGCAGCTCAGCCCGCACCGAGCTGGCACAGCATTACAATGAGCTACATGCCTTGATCGTGAGAGTCGGCAATCATTACTGCCGCGCAAAAGCAATCTGCGAAGGTTGCCCTCTGCAAACGTTTTTAAAAACTCCTAATGGTGCAACGGCCCAAGGTGCACCTGAATCCTACTAGCAGGCAAACGAAATGCCTTAACGAATTTAGCTATGGGGGTACTACATGCTTTTGCTTATCGGTATCGTTCTGTTCGTGCTTTGGATTCTGGGATTCACAGCTTTTCACGTCGCGGGCGGCCTGATCCATCTTCTTCTGGTCTTTGCCGTGATCTCGATCATCTGGCATCTGGTGGCCGGAAGACGCGCAACGGTCTAACGGGGAAGCTGAGTTGAATTGACTGTCTGGCCCGGGGTGACATTCGGGCCAGTTTGTTTTTTTAAGGAAGAGTTTCTATTTGCTGCCCCAATAACCTAGTCGGGAGCGGCACGCGCACTTGCTGTGTGAATCCAGATTGTATTGATGGCTTCAAAACCAACCAGCAAGCTAAATTGACGCTCGGGGTTCGGAACTCCACAGGCGGATTGATCGGATTACGCGCCGAGCCTTACGCTATCCGCGCACGTCTGCGCCAATCTCCGCAAAAGGCCTGATTCCGATTGCCAAGGTTCATGCTACCTTCTTTAATCTGCTACCCTCCTTAAATCTCTGCTACCCTCTTCAAATCCTTGTCCAAGAGGTCATCCATTGATCAAACTGCTCCTTGCT
>JBAVUZ010000246.1:0-4935 GCA_049697035.1 Candidatus Angelobacter sp.
CCAACAGCCAGTGCCGTGGCTTGTGGCTGGTGAAGCCCGACGGCGCAACCAGCCCGGTGCTCCCTCTTGTCTCGCCTTACTGGAAGCCCTCCACCAGCGGAGTGACCTTGACTGGGCGCGTGACCAGCGCGGCAAACGGAGCCGGCATCGGCGGAGCCACAATTTCATTTTATGGCGGTGAAGCTACCACTGACGGTAGCGGTAATTACAGTCTGAATAATGTACCAGCGCAAACCACACAGCTCACGGCAAGCGCCGCAAGCTTTAAGAATTCCAACGTCAGCGTGGCGGTGAACGGGACCCAGAATTCTCCGGTGAACTTCGCGTTGACTCCCGCCTCAGCGGCGGGCAGCATTACAGGCCGCGTCACCAACGCCCTGAACGGCCTTGCGCTCTCCGGCGTCACCGTGCGTTACAGCGGAGGCTCCACCACCACGGATTCCACAGGAGCTTTCAGCCTCAACACAGTTCCCGGCGGCACATATGACGTTACGGCCCAACTCTCAGGCTGGATTCCCATTACAACGTCTGTCACCGTACAGCCTGGAATCGCAACGGTGTTCAGTGTGCGTCTTTCCACCGGAGCCAAGCTGGCCGGACGAGTGACAAACACATCCGGTGCTGCCGTGGCAGGCGCAACCGTCAACGTGCATGGGGGCGCGGTGGCAACCAATGTCAGCGTGCTGACCGATTCCAACGGCAACTATGATTCCGGTTGGGTGCCCATCGGCAGTTACCAGGCCGTGGCGACAGCGTCAGGCTTTGGCCCCACGGTAGCCGCGGTTACGCTGACGGTCGGAGCCACCACAACCCAGAACATGGTCTTGAGTCCACCGAAGCCGGACTTCAGCCTCCCGGTCTCGCCCGACTTCCAAAACGTTACGGCGGGGCAGAGTACCAGCTTCCTGACAGCCGTGGATCCTGTGCGAGGGTTCACGGGCACAGTGGTTCTGAGCACAACCGGCTTGCCCTCAGGCGTGAGCGCTTCTTTCAATCCTGCTTCCGTCGCTTCGGGTACATCCGTGCTCACGCTTAACAGCAGCTCAGGCACGCCAGGAGGAACTTACACCATCAACGTGGTTGGAACCTCAGGAAGCCTGCAGCACTCGACGCAGATCGTGCTGGTGGTAAAAGCTACCATCACAACCGGCACAGCTTCAGGCCGCGTGACCCGCGCGTCCAATGGGACCGGCATTGCCGGAGCCACGGTTTCCACCAGCTTCGCCTCCACAACCACTGACGCCAGCGGCAATTACACTCTGGCAAACCTGCCTGCCGGCAGCGTGCAATTGACGGCTTCAGCCAGCGGCTTCAACAGCCTGACCAAGACAGTGACCATCACCGCCGGGCAGACAACTTCCGCAAGCTTTGCGCTCGTGGCCACAGCGCCTACCGGCTCCATTACCGGGCGGATCACCAGCGCCATTGACGGCCATGCGCTCTCGGGAACCACGGTGACTTACAGCCGCGGCTCCACGGTTTCCGACGCCAACGGATACTACACATTCAAAGCCGTGCCGCCGGGCAAATATACCGTGACGGCCCAAAAAACCGGATGGGTTTCGGCAAGCACAACTGTGACTGTGGCATCAGGGGCTGTTACGGCGAACATCCGCATGGCCACCGGAGGAAAAATTACAGGCAAGGTTGTGAACCGGACAGGAGTCGCCATCAGCGGCGCGTCAGTAAAGATCACGGGCGGGCTGGTTCCGACGACCGTCACGCTCTCCACCAATTCAAGCGGTGTGTATCTCACCGGTTGGATCGCCATCGGCAACTACACCGTCCAGGTCAGCAAGTCTGGATATACCACGCAGAGCAAGAGCACCAGCATGTCCTCAGGGCAAACCGCAACGGTAAACTTCACTCTGCAATAGAAGCACCGAGCACCGCCCGCCCGGATCAT
Source organism: Candidatus Angelobacter sp. (assembly GCA_049697035.1). Classification (GTDB taxonomy): domain Bacteria; phylum Acidobacteriota; class Terriglobia; order Terriglobales; family Acidobacteriaceae; genus Angelobacter. Next base: position 1,907 of record JBAVUZ010000246.1, read on the forward strand.
CCAGGCGGGCGTTGGTTGGCAGGTCAGCGTTCCTGTGTGGCGGATCTAATCAACTCCGCCTTTGCATGTGATCCGGTCTCATCCGCATTGATTGGTAAGATTGCACTTTCTACGTGTCCCCGTGGTAGGTTTTGTTTTTTTGTTCCTAACCCTCCGCCGAGCCGTACAATCTCCTTATCCCCATGGAGCAGCCATGACCAAAGACGAGATCCTTAAAAAGCACAAGCAGTATCTCTTCCCTTCAGTTTCCACGTATTACTCTGACCCGCTGGTGACGGACCGCGCCAGCATGCAGCACCTGTGGGACGTGGAAGGAAACAAGTACCTGGATTTCTTTGGCGGCATTGTGACGATTTCCGTGGGGCATGCCAATCCGCGCGTGACCAGCAAGATCAAGGCACAGGTGGACCGGCTGCAGCACGCGTCGACGGTGTTCCCCAATGAAGCGGTGGTGGCGCTGGCGGAAAAGATTGCGCAGATCACTCCGGGCGAGATTAGCCAGAGTTTTTTCACCAACAGCGGCACTGAAGCCAACGAGTTTGCCGTGCAACTGGCGCGCATGTTTACCGGGCGATTTGAGATTGTGGCATTGCGCCACGGCTATAGCGGACGCTCACAACTGGCGCAGTCGCTCACGGCGCACAATACATGGCGCAAGTCGCTGCCGGTGCCGACTCCGGGCGTGGTGCATGCCATGAACGCGTATTGCTATCGCTGCCCGCTGGGCAAGACTTACCCTAGTTGCGAAGTGGCTTGCGCGAAAGACGTTGAAGCGGTCATACAGACTTCAACCTCAGGGCAAATTGCCGCGTTCTTTGCCGAGCCGATTCAGGGCGTGGGCGGATTTATTACGCCGCCGAAGGAATATTTCAAGATCGTTTTCAAGATTGTGAAGGATTATGGCGGGTTGTTTATCTCCGATGAAGTCCAGACCGGCTGGGGACGCACCGGCAAACGCTGGTTTGGAATTGAGCAATGGGAAGTTACGCCAGACATTATTACAGCCGCCAAGGGCCTGGCAAACGGCGCGCCGGTGGGATTGACGGCGACTCGTCCGGAGATTGCCGCCAGTTTTAAAGGACTGCATATTTCGACCTTCGGCGGAAATCCTGTCACGTCAGTGGCGGCCAAGGCCACGATTGAAGTGATTGAAGAAGATCGGCTAATGGACAACGCTGACACGGTTGGCCGCTATTTTCGCGATGGGCTTGAAGCGCTGAAAGAGAAACATGACATTATTGGCGATGTGCGCGGCATGGGCCTGTTGCAGGCGATTGAGCTGGTGAAGAATCGCGCGACCAAAGAACCTGCGCCGGAAGGGACAAACCAGTTCATGGAGCACTGCCGCAAAGGCGGGCTGATCATCGGCAAAGGCGGATTATTTGGAAACGTGATTCGCATGTCGCCGCCGCTGAACATTTCCAAGGGCGATGTGGATGAAGCCATCCGCATCATGGACCAGGCGTTTACGGCGATGTCACCGCAGATGGTTGGCGCGGGAGCCAGAGGTTAGAACAAGAGCTGGTGATCGCACGTGATCTGATTGGCAGAAATGCCAAAATTGCCAAAGATCGCCAAAATTGGTGGTTCAGTTTCCTTTCAATTCATCACTAGGTCATGAACGTCGGCCAAAAATTGCAGGCAGGCATTCTGAGGCGACGAGAAAGCTGAAAGTTAGAGATTTCAATTTTGGCAATGTTTGGCAATTCCGGCGATTTTGGCAATCGACATCAGTCGCCCATAGCTGCTTGTGCGTCTCTGCGCGCCAGTCCGGGGCCGTGGGTCGCTACCTGGGAGAAAGCTGCTGCAGCCGCCGGCACCGGATGCTCCCAGTCATAACCCTCTTCTCCATGCTGGGATAGATCAAGACCTTGAATTTCATGATGCTCAGGCACACGCAAACCGATGAACGCATCAACCATTTTCAAGATGGCCAGCGTGCCTGCTACCGCCAGCGCAGCGGCAATTCCAACGCCGATGGTCTGGTTCACGAACTGATGCGTGTTCCCTTCCAGCGCACCGGAGGCCAGCACGCGTCCGCTGGCGTCTTTGAAGATGGGATTCACGGCACTGCTGGCGAAAACGCCTGTAAGCAGCGCGCCCAGAGTTCCGCCTGCGCCATGAATGCCGAAAGCGTCGAGCGAGTCGTCATAACCAAAGCGCGCCTTCACGTGCGCAACCATCAGGTAACAGAAAACACCCGCGATTGCGCCAATGCCAAGAGCCGCCATCGGCGTAACAAAACCTGCTGCGGGCGTAATGGCGACCAAACCCGCGACTGCGCCGGAGATCGCACCGAGCGCGCTGGGCTTGCCGTTGCGAAGCCACTCGGCAGCCACCCATCCAATGACGGCCGTGGCCGCGGCAAAGTGCGTCGCCACAAAAGCGCTGGTCGCAAGGCTGCCCGCGCTCAGCGCGCTGCCGGCATTGAACCCGAACCATCCTACCCAGAGCAGGCACGCGCCAATAAAACTCAGCACCATGCTGTGCGGCGGCATAGCCTGCCGTGGATAGCCGATGCGATGGCCAAGATAGAGAGCACAGACCAGCGCGGAAACACCGGATGTGACGTGAACCACGGTGCCGCCGGCAAAGTCGAGCATGGGGAAACGGCCGCCCAGCGCAGCGTTGAGCAAGCCGCCTTTACCCCAGACCATGTGGGCCATCGGGCTATAAACAACGGCCGACCACAGGACCATGAAAACCACCATGGCACTGAACTTCATCCGCTCGGCAAAGGCTCCCGTGATGAGCGCCGGGGTGATGATGGCAAACATGAGCTGATAGATCATGAAAGTCTGCGCCGGAATGGTTGCAGCGTAGTCGGGGTCAGCCTGCGCGCCAACGCCATGCAGAAAAAGATTGTGCAGTCCGCCGATAAAACTGTTGCCTTCGCCGAACGACAGGCTATACCCGACGATGGCCCACACGACGGTGACAACAGCCATCAAGGCAAAACTCTGCATCATGGTGGCCAGAACATTTTTCTTGCGCACCAAGCCACCATAGAAAAGCGCCAGCCCCGGGCC
>JBAVUZ010000247.1:0-2454 GCA_049697035.1 Candidatus Angelobacter sp.
CCTTCTGGCCAAAAGCCAAGAGCCACAAGCCAGGAGCCCTCTGCTAAAATGACCATCTTGAACTGAGGCGGTTTCTATTGCGACAACTCCCTGCAATCGTGGTCCACGGCGGCGCCTGGGCCATCCCTGACGACATGGTGGAAGCCCATACTCGTGGTGTGCAAGATGCCCTGCATAAGGGCTGGCACGTTCTGGAAGGCGGAGGCTCCGCGCTGGATGCCGTGGAATCCGCAATCGTGTGCATGGAAGACGACGAGACGTTTGACGCCGGCCGCGGCAGCTTTCTCACCCGCGATGGCCGCGTGCAGCTCGACGCCTTGATGATGGATGGCGCCACTCTTCGCGCCGGCGGCGTTGGCTGCGTGGAGCGCATTCGCAATCCCATTCGTGCGTCGCGGTTGGTGCTGGATAAAAGCCCGCATGTGTATTTTGTCGCGGAAGGCGCGGAGCGTTTTGCCCAGAAGCTCGGCATGCAGCTTTGCCGCAATGAGGAACTGGTTATCGAACGCGAGATCCAGCGCCTGAAAGAAGCGCAGGAAAAAGAAGCTGCCGGCCATCCCGACCTCACATTTGCCGGCCCGCTCTCCAGCCATGATACGGTGGGCTGCGTTGCGCTCGACGTGAATGGCAACATTGCAGCTGGAACTTCAACGGGCGGTACGCTGAATAAAGATCCCGGACGCGTGGGCGACTCTTCGCTCATCGGCTGCGGTTGCTATGCCGACAATCTGAGCGCCGCAAGTTCTTGCACCGGCTGGGGCGAGCCCATCATGAAACTGGTCCTGGCCAAGTGGGCTGCTGACAAAGTGCGTACCGGCGGCGCGCCTGATGCCGTGGTGCAGGAAGCCATGCAGTATCTGAAAAATCGGCTCAACGGACACGGCGGCATGATCCTGCTGGACCAGCGCGGCCGCTTCGGCATCGCTCACAACACGCCCCGGATGGCCTGGGCTTACAAAAATACCGAGCGCGAAAAAGTGGGAATCAACTGCTGAGCAGCACTCAGCCCGAGCAGTCGGCAATCAGCAACTAGCCCAAAACAACGGCGAATCAACACGAAATACGCGAAGTGTAACTTGCTCTTGGATTCGTGTTCATTCTTGAGGTTCGCGGCCACTTCTCTGGATCTGCATTTATCAGCGGAAATCTGCGGCGAAAAAACTACTTGTCATAGTGCAGCAGTGAGAACACTTCCGTTCCTTCAAACTTCTTGCGTCCACTCAAAAAATCCAGCTCCACTACGAAGCCCATGCCTTCAACTTTCGCGCCCAGTGACTGTGACAGCTGCAGGCAGGCGTTGGCTGTTCCACCAGTGGCAAGCAGGTCGTCCACGATAATCACCCTCTGGCCCGGCTTGATGGCGTCTTTGTGGACCTCCAGAGTGTCCGTGCCGTATTCCAGGTCGTAAGTCCACTTCACCGTTTCAGCAGGCAGCTTGCGCGGCTTGCGGATGGGCACGAACCCCGCATTCAGCCGATACGCCAGCGCGGGGCCAAAGATAAAGCCGCGCGCCTCAATGCCCAGCACCAGGTCGATATCATGGTCAATGTAGTGCTCTGAAAGCGCGTCGATGAGCGTGGCAAAGCCCACTTTATCCTTGAGCAAGGTCGTAATGTCATAAAACAAAATTCCTGGCTTGGGAAAATCCGGCACTTCGCGGACCAGCTTCTTCAGGTGCTCGCAATTCATTGCGGTCTTGGGCTCCATCTACCATGCTCCTTCAATACGAAAAGTTGTAAGACCATCCACCGGCTCAGCTGGCAATTCTGTAACTTCATCCACACGCGCCGCGCGCGGCCCCTGGCGCAATTTGCCGGCGAAGGCCAGATGCTGCTGGTCGCTGCCCATGGCCAGCGCTTCCACTGTGCCGTCAATGTTGTTCCTGACCCAGCCGGCCAGCCCCACCGAGCGCGCTTCATGGTCAACAAACCATCTGAAGCCCACGCCCTGCACACGTCCGCGAACAATATAACGTTTGGCAATCATAAGAAAAGTGCACCCAGGTTCGGACTACGCCCGCGAAAGGTAAGCGCCTTCTGCCGTATCGACGCGGATCTTCTCGCCTTCATTGATGAAAGGGGGTACCTGCACCACCAGCCCAGTCTCTGTCTTGGCCGGCTTGGTCACGCTCGACGCTGTGGCAGACTTCAATCCCGGCTCGGTTTCCACCACGGTCAGCTCGACGGTCTGCGGCAACTCAATGCCGACTGGCTTGCCGTCATAAAATTCCACTTTGATGTGCAGGTTCGGCGTCAGGTAGTCGACGGAATCGCCCAGCGTGTCTTTGCTCAGGTGCGTTTGCTCGTAATTCTCAATGTTCATGAAGCAGTAGCTGTCGCCATCCTGGTAAAGAAATTCCATGGGAATTTCATCCACCGTGATCTTCTCAATGGGATCGCTGGAGCGGAAACGGTGCTCAAACATGGCGTTGGTGCGGATATTCCGCAGCTTGGC
>JBAVUZ010000248.1:0-3377 GCA_049697035.1 Candidatus Angelobacter sp.
GCTCCAGACCCACAGGGACTGGCATAAAGGGCATTGAAGAGATCCTCGGCGGCACCAATGACGAGTTGAGCGTCTCCGCCGATGGCAAGACGATGGTCTTTACTCAGCTCTCTGTGGCAGCGCCCAGTGAGGTTTACAAAATTGCGCTGGAGGGGCAGACATCCGGCACAAGGACTGGCCCCACATCCACCATGGCATACAAGTCAAACTATGTTGCCGAGCCGCTTAGCCACCTGAACGATACAACGCTGGCAAAGATCGATATGCAGCCGGTGGAATCTTTCTGGTTTGCCGGCGCTGGAGGGACCAAGGTCCAGGGATTTCTGGTGAAGCCGCCACGGTTCAACAAAGACGCCAAATATCCCGTCAAGTTTCTCATCCACGGCGGACCGCAAGGCCAGTGGGGAGACGAATGGTCATACCGTTGGAACGCCGAGCTTTTTGCCGCCGACGGCTATGTTGTGATCATGGTCAACCCTCGCGGCTCTACCGGCTATGGGCAGGCGTTTGTGGATGGCGTCAATAAAGATTGGGGCGGCAAACCTTACATCGATCTGATGAACGGGCTTGATTACGCGGAGAAAACGTACCCGTTTATCGATAAAGACCGCGAGTGCGCCCTTGGCGCCAGCTATGGCGGCTACATGATTGACTGGATCCTTGGGCATACCAATCGATTCAAGTGCCTTGTATCGCACGATGGAATGTTCAACACGGAAAGCGCTTACGGCAGCACGGAAGAGCTGTGGTTCCCGGAGTGGGAGTTTGGCGACACGCCATGGAACAACCGCGAAGGCTACCGCAAATGGTCGCCACACCTTTTTGCCGCGCAGTTCAAGACGCCGACGCTCGTTGTCCATAGCCAGCTTGATTACAGGTTTGACGTCTCTGAAGGGTTCCAGCTATTTACCACGCTACAACGGCTGAATATCCCTTCAAAAATGCTGTACTTCCCCGATGAAGGACACTGGATACTCAAACCGCAAAACAGCGAGCTATGGTACAAGACGGTAGATGGGTGGGTGGACTCGTATCTGAAAAAATGAGGGGGTTCGAGTTGTGCTTTTTCCGTAGTCCCGAAGCGAAGCGAGGGATCCCTTCAGCAACGAAGGCTATGGCCCTATAGTCGCTGTCATGGAAGGCGGACGTCGACCAATAGCACCATCCATACAGTAGGGCACCCTCACCCGCTTACGCGGGATTCGGGATTTCAGAAAACGCAAGTGCTACAATCCAAACCGTGTTCAGAATCGTACTAACAGCCCTGTTTTTGCTGGCGGCAGCGGCGGCCCTGGGACAAGACCAGCAATCGCCAACGCCCAGCGCCCAGCCCACCGCGCCTTCGCCAGACGGCAAGCCGCAGGTAAAGGTGAATTACCTGAACGTCTGTACTCCGGGAAAGGACGAGGAAGCAATCATCAAGGCCACGCTGGCGGCGGTACAGCCCAAGCCGGCCTTCAGCACGGATTTTGAGCTTTCCCGCGGACGCACTTCTCTGAAAGACGCTCCCGACGCAAAGTATGTCCGGCTGCGCCGGGACTTTGCGGCGGAGTCGCCGTTGCTGACAGCGCAGTACTCCATGAGCACGGACGCAACAAATACGGTTGAGATCCTGGTGCTGCGGCCGCGCGATCCTAAAGATTTTCTCCAGGTGGCGATGGAAGACCGCATGTCTGCCAGCGCGGCCAAGCCGCTTTCTCTCTTGCAGGTGGATACGCCAACTTCACGCGTGAGAGTTGAACGGCTCAACAAGAGTTCTGCCGTGCTGTCACGCTGTGAGGAGGTTGACCAGAGCGCCTACGAACCGGTGTTTCACCAAGCGTCTGAAATCATGGCGCAATATCGCGCGGCACTGGGGCTGCGGACGGCCTTCCGCTCGGATCTCGCGTGGCTTAACGCCAATACCAAGGCAACGACACCGGCCCCCAAGCGGAAACCGGCCGCGGCCAGGCACTGAAACTAAATCGAAGGTCATGAATCTAATGGATGCCATGGAAAATTCCGTTCGCGACACAGTAGTGCTGGGAACCGGTTGCGCCGGCCTTACGGCCGCAATCTACGCGGCCCGCGCCAACCTGAAACCGCTGGTGGTTGAAGGCCACGAGCCCGGCGGCCAGCTCTCTCTTACTACGCTGGTAGAAAACTTCCCCGGCTTTCCTGATGGCATCCAGGGCCCGGAATTGATAGAGAACATGCGCAAGCAAGCCGCACGCTTTGGCGCCGAATACATGCGCGGGCACCTGGTAAAAGCCGATCTGAACGAGCGGCCCTTTGAGCTCGACTTTGGCGGTGACAAGACCGTCCTTGCGCGCACGCTCATCATCGCCAGCGGAGCCTCAGCGCGATGGTTGGGGTTGCCGAACGAGCACAAGCTGATCGGCCATGGTGTATCTTCATGCGCCACCTGTGACGGTTTCTTCTTCAAGGGCAAGCCGATTACCGTGATTGGTGGCGGCGATTCCGCGATGGAAGAAGCTCTTTTCCTCAGCCGTTTTGCCACCAAGGTCACGATCATCCATCGGCGTGAGCACTTCCGCGCTTCCAAGATCATGCTGGACCGTGCCCGCAAGCATGAGAAAATCGAGTTCCTCACCGATACGATGGTCGAGGACGTGTTAGACCCGAGCCTGAAAGAAGTCACGGCGCTCAAGCTGAAGAATCTGAAGACCGGCAAAGTCTGGGACTTCCCCACCAGCGCCATGTTCCTGGGCATTGGCCATGAGCCAAACGCTAAGATGTTTACCGGCCAGCTCGACATGGATGATGATGGCTACCTCAAGACCCGTGACTTTGTGATGACGCGCGTCCCTGGCGTCTTTGCCTGCGGTGACGTGCAGGACCGCCGCTATCGCCAGGCGATTACAGCAGCGGGATCGGGCTGCGCGGCCGCGATTGAGGCGGAGAAGTTTTTAGAAGAACATGGACGATAAAATCTCACCACGGAGGGTGGAGAACACGGAGAACTGCCCCAATTCGGGATGAGAAAGATGTTTCGAACATTGGAAATCGCTCTGCTGGTCACAGGTGGCCTGCTCTATGTAGCTGCGAAAGCTCATTTCTTTTTACGCTATGGTTCAGGCGATTTTGTGTCGGAGCATTGGCCTCTTTGGGCTGGCATGGCGGCAGTAGGTATTGTCCTGACTTTTTTAGATTGGCTCAAGACACATTTCGCTGGTAATGACAATTATTGATGCCCTCCGTGGTCTGGGTGAATTAGCCTTCTCCGTATCTCCGTAGTGGGTGTTATTGAAAGTTTCACTCGAGCCGCCGACTTGTGTTACAAAAATATGTTTGCCTCCAATGACTAATTCCCGCCTTGCAGGAGCCTTGTGTTAAGGGCCGCGTTTATTTCCCTGTCAGAAAGTAAGTCTCTGCGC
>JBAVUZ010000249.1:0-3989 GCA_049697035.1 Candidatus Angelobacter sp.
TTCTGGTTGCCTTCTTTTTTCTCCATCTTGGGCTCAAGATAGGCGACCGCCGTCTTCATCACGCCAGCGGAATCCAGCACCGAAGGCAGCTGCATCTTGCGTGCGCCAAACAACTCGCCCACGGTCTTCATGCCGTCCAGCAGGACTGTATTGATGATTTCCAGCGGCGAATACTTTTGCAGAGCGTCGTCCAGAATCTGCTCCAGCGTCTGCTTCTGCGCACCATCGCCCAACGCCTTCTCACCGTTGATGATGCAGCGCTTCAGCTTGTCCTCGACGGACAGTGTCTCCAGCGGCGCAGCTTCCACCTGCGGCTGTTTGTCCAGCCCGGTGAAATGCTGCATGTAAATCTGCAGTGGATCGCCCGCCGACTTGTCGTAATAAATCAGCTTGCGCGCCAGGTCCACTTCAACCTGCGGGATCTTATATAGAGGATAGATTTTGGCGTAGTTCACAATCGCCATATCCAGCCCGTAATCCACGGCTTCCTTCATGAACACGCTGTTCAGTACCCGCCGCGCGTAAGTATTCAGCCCAAAAGAAATATTGCTCACGCCTAGGATCGTCTTCACGTCCGGCAACTCTTGCTTGATGCCCTTGATCGCGTTCAGCGTCTCCATCCCTGCCGTGCGATAGTCGTCCTGGCCGGTGGAGATCGGCAGCGTCAGCGCGTCAAAGATCAGATCAATAGGACGAATGCCATATTTTTCCGTGGCGAGTTTGAAGATGCGCTTGGCCACCGCGACTTTCTTCTCCGCGGTCAGCGCCATGCCGTCTTCGTCAATCGTCAACGCGATCACCGCTGCACCGTACTTCTTGGCCATCGGCAGCACCTTGGACGTGCGCTTCTCGCCGTCTTCCAGATTGATGGAGTTGATAATCGCCTTGCCCGGAATGCGCTTCAGCGCTTCTTCAATCACGTCGGCTTCAGTGGAATCCACCAGCACCGGCGCGGGTACGCGCGTCGCCACCTTCTCCAGGATCGTGCTCATGTAGCGTTTTTCGTCTTCGCCCACAATGGCCGTGCACAGGTCCAGCATGTGCGAGCCTTCCGTCACCAGCTTTTTCGCCAGCGCCAGAATGTCGTCATACTTGCCTTCGCGGACCATGTTCTTGAAGGCCTCCACCCGCGTGGTGGTGTTCATCTCCTCAGCCACGATCAGCGGCTTGGGATCAAGATCAAGCGGCATGGTTGTATAGGCGCTTGAAGCCGACGGCGTGACTTGCACTTCGCGTTTTGCCGGATCCAGGTTCGAGCAAAGATCGGCAACGGCCTTGATGTGCTCCGGATTGGTGCCGCAGCATCCGCCCACAATTCGAACGCCATACTCGGTGATGAACTTCTTGTGCCACTCCGCCAAACTCTGCGGCGTCAGCCGATAATGCGCCACTCCGCCCACGTTCTCCGGCAATCCCGCGTTCGGCAGGATGGAAATTTCTTTCGGCGCGTTGTGCGCCAGATAGCGCACCGCATCATTCATTTCTTTGGGACCGGTCGCGCAGTTCAGGCCGATAATCTCGCAATCAAAAGGCTCCAGCGCCGTCTCTGCCGCGCCAATTTCCGTGCCCAGCAGCATGGTGCCGGATTCCTGCAACGTCACCTGCGCCTGCACCGGGATGCGCTTGCCCCGCTGCTTCATGGCCTCAAACGCCGCAGCCACGGAAACTTTTGTCTGCAAGATGTCCTGGCAGGTTTCAATCAGCAGAATGTCCACGCCGCCATCTATCAGTCCCAGCGATTGCTCCAGATAGGCGTTGAACATGTCGTCATAACTGATCTGTCCCAGTGATGGCAGCTTCGTTCCAGGCCCAATCGATCCCGCCACGTAGCGCGGCTTGCCATTAGCGGAAAAGTCATGCGCCACTTCGCGCGCCAGTTCGGCCGCGCGCTTATTGATCTCATGGACTTTGTCGGCCAGGTCAAACTCGCCCAGCACAATGCGCGTGCCGCCAAACGTGTTGGTCTCCACCACGTCGGCCCCGGCCTTGAAATAGGCAGCGTGAATATCTTTTATGATGTCGGGCCGGCTCAGCACCAGCACTTCAGAGCAATTCTCTTTGCCCCAGAAGTCATCCATGGAGGGATGGCGCTCCTGTATCTCCGTGCCCATGGCGCCGTCATAGATCACGACGCGCTCGCGAACTGTCTCTAGAAATGATTTCATTCGTGTTTAGTCGAGACCCAGTGGGGTTCCCGCTTTCAATATTCTACTTAGGTTCTTTCTCCTACCCGACGGATTCACCTTAATTGGAGTAAACAGCGCCTTAAACGGGATTCTTTCGGGGTTTTCGATCCCTTCCCAATCCGTGTTATCCGGTGTTTATCCGTGGTAAGGTTCGACTCCGATCACGGCGATGACGTGCGATCTCGGCGATCCCCAGATTGGCGTAGGTTTCAGCCTACCTGCCCCATTTCCTGATCCGCGTTCATCTGCGTCGATCCGCGGTAAGAATTCTGCCTTTTCAGCTCTCGGCGATGACGCGCGATCTCGGCGATTCCCGCGATGAGCCGCGCTTTGCGCGGCCACCCTCCCCCTCTACCTCAACTAGGATTCCAAAGCACTTATTGCACATCATCCCAGGCCATCCCACCCTCGAGATCAGCATCACAAATCAGCCTAAACAACTGCAAATAAACGACTTAAGTTAGCACAGATAGCAACGAAAGTCAAGCGAAATCAGCAGTTGCGAGGCGGGCGCGATACCAAAATGATCTCCTCAGAGAGCCTAACGTTGTACCTGTGCTAATCAGGCGTTTTCACTCAGAACCAATGAATACTATCGCGATGTTTCATCGTTCCTGCAAGGTGGTCTAATCAGGTCAGCTTCACCTTTCTTCTGAACCATCGAACGCCTTCTGCCAGGATAAGACTGGAACTTGCGATATTGATCACCGTCATGCTCGCCCAAAATAAGCTTTGCGATTCAGGAAATCCCTTCGTCCAATGGGCCGCGATCCTTACTAAAAGCCCAAGCGCCATCAAGCAGATGCCGGCAACTCCATAGGGATAATTCTTGCAGAACTTCTCATCGTGATAGAACGCGACCGCCGCGTAGACGTTGAAAATTGCCACCAGGTAGTCCCAGAAATGAAGATCGGGAAACTCTGGCCGGTGTCTTGTCAGAGCCAGGAGATTAGAGACAAACCCCACAAGGCACAACACCAGAAAGAAAATGACGGCTAGCACCGTGACCTTATCGGAATTGATCTCAATATCTTTCATTGCGCCTTGTTCATAACTGCTTTGCCAAAAATCATGAAACTCGCCGGTCAAACCATTCAGTCGCAGCAAGGTGGCAACCGCGCCCAGTGAGGGCCAGACCACCTCTACTTTACACAGGTGAAGTGCACAGGAACCTTGTTCGACAATTTCTGCTCCGGTGAGATCACCTTGAGCTGCACCCATTCATCCACCGTTCTACCCGGCTTGCCCAACTTCCATTTGTGACTCACGGCGCTGACGCCATGAAGTGATAACCTCCGCCGATGTTCCGGCCAGGCCCGGCCATGGGAATCCACCCACGTGTACGTGACTGTAGCGGCGCGCGTGGTGGTGATATTGCCATGAAAAACCAGGACGGCGGGGCAAGTTTGCTCCAGTAGGGTCGAGGCGGGATTTAGCGTGACTCCAGTGATGACCGGTCCAGCCGGCGATTTCGTGGGCATGGGAGCCATGGCTGCAACCGGTGACAGCGGAAACAACCCTAATGCCAATACTGCGGGTCCCAACAGCCTTACGGAGCCAGCCATATTCATCTCCTCAAAAATCGCTTTTTAAACAACCAATCCGCGCGGAGATTATACCTTCCACGCTCAAAGCAGCTTTAGGATTAATGTAGTCTCCCTCAATTCGTCATCCCGACGGCCGTGAAGCGAGCGCGCGCCGTCATCAGCGCGCGAGTACCGGGGCCCCCGAGCGCGCCGTTTTTGCGCGTTTGGGGTGGGAGTAGGACGGAAGGACCTTGTGTTTCTTTTCGATGGTCAAAGG
>JBAVUZ010000250.1:0-6673 GCA_049697035.1 Candidatus Angelobacter sp.
GAGCGCTGGCAGGAGATTGCGCGCGTTTATACAAACTCCATGCGGCTGCTGGAGCGCGACAACCTGGGCACGTTCGGCATGATGATCCGCAACGCTGTGCGGCTGCTGGAATCGAACCCTGCCTTGCTGGAGCGCGAGCGTCGCAAGGCACGGTTCATCCTGATCGATGAATTTCAGGACTGCAATTCCAGCAACATCATCTTGGCGCAGCTTCTAGCCGGGGAAGAGCAGAACATTTTTGCTGTCGGCGATCCCGACCAGGCGATCTATCGTTTTCGTGGCGCGTCCAGCGCGGCGTTTGAGGAATTTCAGAAACGCTTTCCGCTGACTGAGGGCGTAGTGCTGGATGAAAATCAACGCTCGCGCGGAAATATTTTGCGCGTGGCATTCTCGGCCATCAATGAGAACCCGCCGGTGCAGTCGCTAGGCGAACGCGTGAAGTTCCAGCGCGCGCAGCTTGAGTCGGGACGTGACCGTCGAGAACAGCAGGAAGGCCGCTTCGCGTTTGATGAGCCGGTGGAGATCGTTCTAACCGATTGTCATGAGGGTGAGGCTGCGCTGATCGGTGAAGAGATTGAGGAGTTGCGACGCAACCGGCGGCCAGGTGACTGTTCCATGGCCGTGCTGTATCGTCAGCACATGCAGCGGGAAGACCTGATGGCGGAGCTGGCGGCGCGAGACATTCCGTTTATTGTAATCGGGCTCAACGTGTTGGAATCGGCCATGGCTCGGGACGTGCTGGCTCTGGCAGGGGCTGTGGGGAATGACAATGATGCTGACAGTCTGTTTCGTGTTTGCGCCCTGCCAAAGTTTAATGTCGCTGCCGATGAGTTGCGAAAGAAGCTGAGTGCGGCCGCCGGGCAGAAAAGTTTTAAAGCCGTGCTGCACACGCTGGAGTCTGCGGCGCCCGTGCTGGAGACGATTAAGGAAGCGCGTGCATTCATCCGGGAACAGGAGTTAAGCGCGGAAGGCGGTTTCACGTATCTTGTCCGGCAGTTTGGTTTGCCGGAAGAGGATGCGGTGGTGCGGGCAATCCTTCGCTTTGCTTCGGCGTGGGAGAAAAAGGCGTTCGTCAAGAACACTTCGTTACCGGAGTTCCTGCAATATCTGGATTATTACCAGAAGGGCCGGGGCATTATTCCGCTGTTTACAGAAGAGCAGATGGCGGAACTGGAGCGCCGCAATCCTGGAGCAGTGCAGTTGATGAGCGTGCATGCCGCCAAGGGGCTGGAGTTTTCCCGCGTCTGGCTTCTGCGAGTCACCTCAGGGGCATTTCCCACGTATTTCAAGGAAGGATTGTTTGAGTTTCCTCCGGCGCTGCGCAGCTCCATTGCCGTGGGCGAAGGCAAGCTGGTGCATGACCAGGAAGAGCGCAGGCTGTTCTATGTGGCCATTACGCGGGCGCGCGACCGGCTGAGCATTGGGTCGCGCCCAGGGAAGGGGAAAAAAGATCCCACGCCTCCGGGCTTTCTGCGTCCATTGATCGGCGACCGGCGGCTGACCGCTGCTCTCACCACGCGCAACATGGAAGGTACAACACCGGCTACACTGCCGCCCGATCCTTCGCCTCTGGGACGCTGGATGCTTCTGCCGCCGGCTTTTGGATCGGAGATAGCCCTCAGCGCGAATGCCGTACAGAGCTATGCGACGTGTCCCATGAAGTTCAAGCTGGAGCGCGACTGGAAAATTCCAGGAGAGGCCGCGGCCGCCATGCAGTATGGCTTTGCTATCCACACGGTGCTGAAGAATTATTACGATCCAGCGGCACACGCCAAGGAACTCAGCGTTGAAGACGCAGTGGAGGCATTCAAGGTTGAATTCGGCAAAGGTTACATTGACGATCCGGTCCAGCGGAAGATGTATGAGGAGCGCGGAGTGGACCAGTTGCGCACGCTGCTGCTGGCCAGCCCCAGAGGGTCCGCCAACGTGATTGCCACGGAGCACAAGTTCAGCTTTAAGCTGGGTGAGCGCGAGATCAAGGGACGCATTGATCGCATTGACTTGCTGGAAGAGGGCGTGGTGCGGGTAATCGACTACAAAACCGGAGCGCCCAAAGAGCGCAAGTTTGCCGATGAGAGCCTGCAGCTATCGATTTACGCCATGGCGGTGGCGCAGATGGATTTGTCTCCGAGGGAGTTGGTGCTGGTAAATGTCCAGGACAATAGCCTGGCGGTTTCCAGCCGGACGCCGAAGCAGCTTGATTCCGCGCGCGAAAAAATAGAAGAGGCCGCAGAGGGCATACGACGGGGTGATTTCGCCCCCAAGCCGGGATCGCATTGCCGCTGGTGCGATTATCAAAACCTTTGTCCGGCGACGGAGCAGCGGGTCTTTTTGCCGGTGAAACCTCTTGAAGCGGAAGACGAGAAGAAAGCTGCCGGGGTGAATGGATGAGTTGTCCGGCAACGCGGCTTGAGATTGGAGTGCGTTCATGATGGGGCTGGCAAACATTCTGTTGGTAGTGCTGGGCGCAGCATTTGGATTTGCCATTGCGTGGCTGCTGGTGCGTCCGAATGCGGCGGTGTTGAACGCGCGCTTGTCCGCCTTGCAGCAGGAGCTGGCCAAGGCACGGCTGGAAGCGCAGAAATTTACCGACCTGAATACGCAGTTGAACGCCGCCAAGGTAAAGCTGGAAACAACGGTCGCTTTGGAGCGCAAAGCCAATGACGACAAGTTGGCCATCCTGAACCAGATGACGCAGGAGCTGCGGGAGAGTTTTCAGGCGCTTTCCGCTGAAGCGCTCAAGAGCAACAACCAGGCGTTTCTTCATCTCGCACAATCGACGCTGGAAAAATTTCAGAGCGAAGCCAAGGGCGACCTGGAACTGCGGCAGCAGGCGGTGGAAAATCTGGTGGCCCCGATAGGGGAGTCGCTCAAAAAGGTGGATGAGCAAATCCGCCAGATGGAAAGCGTACGCGACCGGGCTTATGGCGATCTGACGACGCAGGTACGCTCGTTGATTTCGACACAGGAAAAGCTTCAGACCGAAACCGGGAACCTGGTGAAAGCGCTGCGCAGTCCAACGGTGCGTGGACGATGGGGCGAGATTCAGCTGCGACGCGTTGTGGAAATTGCCGGCATGCTGCCTTACTGCGATTTTGTGGAGCAGGAAACGGTGACCACCAGCACAGGGCGTCTGCGTCCAGACCTGGTCGTGCGCTTGCCAGGAGGAAAGAACGTTGTGGTGGACGCCAAGACGCCGCTGCTGGCGTATCTGGAAGCCGTGGAGGCGACGGATGATGACTTCCGCCGGCAGAAACTTGCGGACCATGCCAATCAGGTTCGAACGCATATGCTCCAGCTCAGTTCCAAGCTATATCAGGAGCAGTTTGAGCACACGCCTGAGTTTGTGGTGATGTTCCTGCCGGGCGAGACATTCTTTAGCGCGGCGCTGGAACAGGATCCCGCGCTGATTGAGCGCGGCGTGTCACAAAAAGTGATTCCTGCATCGCCCACCACTCTCATCGCCTTGCTCAAGGCAGTTGCGTATGGCTGGAACCAGGAGAAGCTGGCGCGCAACGCAAAAGAAATCAGCGTACTGGGGAAGGAACTTCACGACCGCCTACGGATGCTCGGCGCACACATCGACAACTTAGGCAAAGGACTTGACCGCGCGGTGGAGTCTTACAACAAGGCCGTGGGGTCGCTGGAGAGCCGCGTGATGGTATCGGCCCGCAAGTTTGTCGAGCTGGGCGCTCCCATCACTGAGGAGATTGCCGAACTGAGCCCCGTCGAGACCACAACCAGAAATCTGACACTGGATTTTGACGATCCCGAAAAGGTAGACCCTGCGAAGAATGAGGAGCCTGCCGTTGGAAATGATCTTCTATCTGGGCGAAACGCACTCTCGGCAAGCAAGGCATCAGACTGAAACCTGGGCTGCGGATTGTTTTCTTGTGACCTTCCATGTCAGCAAGGCGGCGCACAGAATCGTGGTCCATTGCAGGAAGAACGGGAACCAGCCCCCCAGCGCGGTTCTGCTGACGGAAAAAAGTTCCCAATAAAAATTCATCAGGGCGTGGACGGTCCAGGAAAACCAGATGGAATCCCAACGATAATAAAACCAGGCGAAGAACACGCCCCCGCTGCCCAGTATGAAGAAAAGGGCTGCGGCTTCACGAAAATTGCCTCCTTGCTCAACATGTCCCCAGCCAAATAGAACCGCAGTGGGGATGATCGCCAGCCACACCGGCCAGCGACAGCGGCGATAAAGCTGGCCGAATCCATAGGCGCGAACCAACAGCTCTTCCGCAAAAGGCGCGAAGAAAGCGAGATAGAAAATATTCTGCCACACAATCTTGCCAAGGTGATGGGTGATCGCCAAGCCGAAGAAAAATGGGGAGGTGGCTAGGAACCCGAACAGCAGTCCTTTGCTGAGGCCGCGATCCAAGCCGAGTTCGGTAAATGTCTGCCTGAAATTCTTTCCCAGTGAAAGAGCGACCGCCACCAGGCAAATAAGAATCTGCAAAGAAGTTTTGATCCCTTCCGGTACATAAAGGGATGGCCCCGGTACAGATGGCGGTAGGCGGGGATGCGCACCAGCCATGCTTGCGCGTTATAAAGAACGCAGAGCACCGCCAGAACAAGAATGGAGTACAGCAGGCGGTTGCGGTTTATTTTCAACGGAACTCCAGCAGCGGTTCTCGATAGCGAAGTATTTTCTCCCTCGGGCCGCGCGGTGACAATTAAAAAAACTAAGGGGACGCTTGCGCGTCCCCTTTAGGTTTGATGTGAAGAGTTGTTATTTCTTTTTGCTCTTCTTTTTTGCCTTTTTCTTGGTTGCCATGTTTCTATTCTCCCTTTCCATTTTTCATGGATGTGCGGTCCTAAGTAAAAAACCGCAATTGATGAATGTATAGAGTGGTTGAAAATCGAAGTCAAGAAAAAAATTGATGTCATCTTTGATTTCCCGCCGGGTCAAGAACGTGGAAAAGTCATTTCGGCGGTGAAACGCGATCATGATTTCAAAATAACTTTGTGTGGCGATGAGAAAAGGCCTTGATCTAAGCGAGGTTCGTGCATCTTTGAAAAAAATCTTCTTCTCTGGGTGAAGAGAGCAGACAAAACAAAATCCTCCGGGGCGATGGTGCGCGGGTACCTTGGTAACCAATTATTTTTTTGTCATGCGGCCATTATGTCAGCGGCAAATGATGCATGCGAAGAAGATCAATGCCGGGTCACGAGCTTGAAAAGGCCGATACCGGCGATGGAATCCTGGAACGCATGGGCCATCATTCCCGGACGCAGACTCTTCCGCAGGTGCGCCAGTATGCCGAAGAAGATTCCATAGATGCCGATCACAATCATCATTCGCGTGCCCTGGTATCCATGCGCCAGCCCAAAGAGGATTCCCGAAGCTACGATGCCAATGATCGCATTGCGGCCCAGAGCGCCCAATTGCCGTTGTAGATATCCGCGGAAAATAATTTCTTCAAACAAACCGGCGCAGACGCTCAACAGCACAAAGAGACCGGCTTCAAGATAAGTGTGGGGAGCCATTGGCCCAAGAATGCGAACTGTATCGTCGACCGATTTCTGCATGTTGTGGAGATCGATAGTGCCGAGGGCAACGCGAATACCGAAGAGGAGCAGTAGCGACGTAATCCAAAAACCGATGGCCAGACCCACATCCAGCAAAAATGCTTCCACGGTCTCCCATCGGCCGCCGATCAGGTCACGCATGCGAACGCCGCGCAGACGAATGCCAAACCAAATGAAGAGGATCAGGATCAGTTGCGTGACAAATGTCCCGCCATAAAGCAGAATTCGCGAACCCGAACCGTGGACCGCACCGACCTTTGACGATCCTAAAAATGAGTTGCCCAGGATCAACGCAGTGATCAGTATGGTGTGCCACAGAGGCGCGATGAGAGCAGGTTGAGCCGGGGCGGCGGGTGCGACAAGCGGTTCAGAGAGAGAGGACGGGGCTTCAGGCGTGGACTGCGGGTCAATGAACTCGGTCATAGTTTTGGAAGCGCGCGGGCGCTGCGCTTCATCTTATAATGAAGGGTCGGGATTCTTAAGGAGAGATTTATGGAAGATGTTGTCATTATCAGCGGCGTGCGCACGCCCATCGGCAAATTTCAGGGATCGCTGGAGCCGCTATCTGCTCCGCAGCTGGGTGCCATTGCAGTGCGCGAGGCGGTAAAGCGGGCCAAGGTCGATCCCCCGCAGGTAGACGAGTGCATTATGGGATTGGTCGTGGCGGCTGGCCTGGGACAAAATCCCGCGCGGCAGGCGGCGCTGGGTGGCGGACTGGCCAATACCGTAGGAGCGATGACCATCAACAAAGTTTGCGGCTCAGGATTAAAAGCTGTGGCGCTGGCGACGCAGGCCATTCAGACCGGCAATGCGGAGATCGTGGTGGCGGGCGGCATGGAATCCATGACAAACGCACCTTATCTGCTGCCGCAGGCGCGCAAAGGCTACCGGCTCGGGAATTCGCAGATCATCGATTCTGTCGTCAATGACGGCCTCTGGGATATTTACAACAACTATCACATGGGCATGACGGGCGAGAACGTGGCGCAGAAATATGGCGTCACACGCGAGCAGCAGGACGAATACGCCGTGAGCTCGCACCAGAAAGCAGTGCAGGCCTGGAAAGAATGCCGCTTCAAGAGCCAGATCGTCCCGGTGGAGCTGCCGGCAAAGAAGAAAGGCGAAACGCCGGTGA
>JBAVUZ010000251.1:0-2539 GCA_049697035.1 Candidatus Angelobacter sp.
CGCAGAAACGCCAGCACCAGCAGATTCAGCGGGAGTAGGATAGCAACTGCGTTGCCGACAATCCGGGCGGAATCCCCTGACAGGCGGGGCATGATCCAGGCAAACGCGCTTTGCGCCAGGGCCATTACCAGCAGAGCAAAGAACAGCCGGCTGCGGCGGAAGAATGCGCTCAGCGCAAGCCCGATACCGAAAACTGTTACCGGAAGGAATTTGACCAGCGGCGATTGCGGATCGGCCAGCACGCCTACTCTGATCAGCAGCGCGGAAAAAACCAAAAGAAGGCTTCCCGGCAGCGTCAGCCGGTACAAAATGGTGAATATTTTTCGATTGACCTTGATCACTGCGCCGCGCTCCCGGTTTGCAGATTGAAAGGGATGCCAATGTAAAGCCAGACTTACGCTAAAGCCGTTTGATTGCAATGGTTTACGCGCAAATACATCTACGGCTGAAAGAAAAACTATATAGAGAGCGCCATACTCCATAACAGATGCCAACAGTGCCATGGCCTTTTTCTATGGACCTTAAACTCTTGGGTAACTTGCTCCGGCTCCAAAACGGATTTACGCCGGGCGCCGAGCACCAGAACAGATACGTGCGAAAACAAGTTCTGCCATGTAGAATTCCCGCTGAGAATTTCAAACTGATATTTGCAGATGAGTCTGCGGTAAAACTGTCCACGCCAGCCGGATTTACTGATTCAGGCGGTGGCTGAAATTCCTCTGAGGTGAAAGTCGCATGAAATACGCAGCGGAGTTGTTTGGCACATTTGTTCTGGTCTTTGCCGGGTTGACCACGGCCGTGATCGCTGGCGGAAAAGTTGGCAATGTGGGCGTTGCCATGGCATTTGGACTTGCTTTACTGGCCATGGCATTTGCCATAGGGCCAATTTCGGGATGCCACATCAACCCCGCAGTCACTCTAGGGATGCTGGTGAGCCGCCGCATGGGGATAAAGGAAGCGGCTGGCTACTGGGTGGCCCAGTGCATCGGCGCGATTATCGCATCGGCCATTGTGCTCTTCATCGCGAGCGGCGCTCCCGGAGGCTCCATCGCTTCACTGGCTGGCGCCGCCAATGGCTACGCTGATCACTCTCCCGCAAGCTACTCCATGGCCGCCGCTTTCGTGGCGGAAATGTTTCTAACCATGCTGCTGGTCTTTACCGTTCTTGGCGCGACTGATGATCGCGCGCCCGCTGGCTTTGCCGCAATTCCTATCGGCCTGATTCTGACCACGATTATTCTGGCCGGCATCCCCGTCACCAATGGATCTTTCAATCCCGCACGCAGCATTGGCCCAGCAGTATTAGTAGGCGGGTGGGCATTGCAGCAGTTATGGCTGTTCATCGTGGCGCCGATGTGCGGCGGCGTTTTGGCCGCAGGTCTTTACCGTACGATCCGCATCGCTGGCCCATTGATCTCAGCCAAGCAGGCGGAGCAGTCGCTGCCCAGCGAGCGTGCCGAGCGCAGGCAGAACAGCAAGTAAAATGGCACGCGCGGAGTTGTGTTCCCGCATTCAGATCTGTAGCGGTTTGGAGCGAAGAGCAATGCTCTCAAAAAGCCAGCCACGCGGCGAGGCCAACTTGCGCGCCGAGCTTGAGGCGATCTGGCGGCGTCTGAGCCGCCAGCCGAAATCCTGAGCGAAGCGCAGCGGAGTCGAAGGACCTGTTGCTTGAAACTCTCAGGCGGTTTCGGAGCGAAGCGACAGAATAAACGACAAAAAGGCGGCCGAAGCCGCCTTATTATGAGAAAACCGGTTGGGACTAGAGAGCGCGAACGTTCTCTGCCTGCCAGCCTTTCTTTCCTTTTGTCACAGTGAATTCAACCGCCTGGCCATCTTGCAGGCTGCGGTATCCGTCAGACTGGATAGCGGAAAAGTGCACAAAAACATCTTCCCCGTTTTGGCGTGAGATAAAACCAAATCCTTTTGCGGCGTTGAACCACTTAACTGTTCCTTGTTCCATTTTGCTTTTTTCCTAATTTATTGATTTTTTTGACGCTGGAAAGATTTATCGATTTTCGGCAGGTAGCAGAGGCTCTTGCAGAAGATCCAACAATTCTATTTCTAACGCGAGTTCTAAGGTATCACACCGTGCAGCAATTTGCATCACCTTAGTTTCAGCGCTCGCAATACCGCTTTTCCCGCTGATTATAAAGGACTAAGGCCTGTTAAACCGGGCGTTAAGCGTTTTCCGCCAGTTTACGATTTTGCTGGCTAGTTAGAGACACAAGCGTACAATTCTTGCAAAGGATCCATCTTGCGAGAATTGCCGCCTACTCCGGTTACCGGGCCAACCTTGGTGTATAAACGCGCCAAGAGCGGCAGCGCCAGCTTTTTCTGCTCGCGCTGCGGACTGGATTTCGCCACCACCGACGCTCTTGAAGCTTTCCAGGACTTCGCCCACCATCAGCATGAATGCGCTTCCGCGCCCAAGCGGCCGCGCAAGACCCGCGCGGTGAGTTAGTTATCGTTCTGTTGCGATGCGACTCTTCCGCCGGATTTCGTTGTTCCTGGCATTCGCTATTATCCTTGCAGTGATTAC
>JBAVUZ010000252.1:0-9160 GCA_049697035.1 Candidatus Angelobacter sp.
GCCGGCTATGGCAAAAAATTCATCGACGCCGGCAACAAAGAATGGGGCCGCAAGATGCAGGACGACGTAACCTGGGGCGCGAAGTACCTGGTAGCTGAAGGCATCAGCGATCCCAAGCGCATTGGCATCTTTGGCGGATCGTATGGCGGTTACGCCACGCTGGCGGGCGTCGCCTTTACGCCGGATGTCTATGCCGCAGCCGTTGATCTTTTTGGTCCCGCAAACCTGATCACGCTTCTCGATTCGATCCCGCCTTACTGGGAGGCTGGCCGACAAACGTTCTATCAGCGCATGGGGAACCCCACCACGCCGGAAGGCAAGGCGCTTCTGGTCGAGCGTTCTCCGCTGACCTCGGCCGCCAAGATCAAGACGCCGCTCATGATCGCGCAGGGCGCCAACGATCCGCGCGTGAACCACGCGGAGTCTGAGCAGATCGTGGTCGCGTTGCGCGACCGCGGCTTCCCCGTCGAGTACCTGCTGATCCCGGACGAAGGCCATGGCTTTGCCCGGCCCGTGAACAACATGGCATCGATCATGGCCACCGAAAAGTTCTTTGCCAAATACCTGGGCGGACGCGCGCAGGAAGGCGGCACTCCTGAGGTTGTGGCCCGGCTGAAAGAAGTCACGGTGGATCCCAAGACCGTGGTGCTGGCCAAAAAAGTAGACGCGAGCACCGTCACTTCTCCCAAGCCGGCTACAGACTTGCAGCCTGGTGCTTACAAATACAAGGCCATGATCGAGGTGAGCGGCCAGCAGATTCCGCTCAGCGTCTCCAGCACCATTGCGGAAGCGGGCGGCGCCTGGGCCGCCACAGACGTAATGACCACACCCAACGGCGAAGTGACCACAACTTCCACGCTGGAAAAAGGAACGCTGATCAACCGCAACCTCATCTTGAAAGGCGGCCAGGCATCCATGGACCTCAACTTTGCCGGTGACAAGGCCGCTGGCTCGGTAAACATGGGCGGAGAGGACAAACCTGTCTCGGTCGATCTTGGCGGGCCGCTGTTTGCGAATGCCGCCGGGGCCAAGCAGTCGATTTCCTGCCTGCCGTTGGCTGAAGGCTATAGCACCACCTTCCGGAACTTTGACGTGCAAAAGCAGACCGTAAAGCTTATGCAGTTGAAAGTTACGGGCGTGGAAAAAGTGACCGTGCCTGCCGGGACGTTTGATGCCTATAAGGTCGAAATCACGTCGGCCGATGGCGGCCCGGACAAGGAAACACTGTGGGTGGCACGCGACTCTCATAAGCCAGTCAAAGAAACCATGGTGCTTCCTGCCATGGGAGGCGCAGTGCTGACGCAGGAATTGACGCAGTAACCGTTTGCTTATCAGTCATTGCTCAAACCAACGAAAGGCCTGCCGCGAGGCAGGCCTTTTCTGTGTTTGGGTAAACTGCATTTATGCGCGAGAGAAAAGGAAGCATCCTTTCCGGGATGGCGATCTGCTGGCTGCTCAACGTGGCACAGCTCGGCGTGGGCTGGCTGCTGCTGGTAGCCGATGTGCGCATGCTTGCCGCTTATTACGTAGTGGTCGGCGCGATTGGGCTGGTGCAAGTGGGCTACGTTGTGCCGCTCTGGCGTCTGCTGCGACGTAAAGGCCACCCCAGAACGGCCCGAGGCCTACTGCTCGCGGCGGCTCTTACGGCTCTCACGAATATCGTAATTCTCTGGACGGTTTTCACTTCGCCACGTTTCGGCAAGGTATAAAAGGCGAACAAAGCCATGAACCGTGGGGATCCAAAAACCGACCCAATGAGCTCTGTTGTTCTGTCAGTTACTTTTGACGAGTCAAGTGAAGTTCGGTCTTCCAGGAACGGTCCTCCTGTTTCCCTTCAGCCGCGCCGGTCATGTGGTCACCATCGACTTTAAGGTCAAAAGTCCATTCTGACTTTTCCTTGCTTTCCGGATCGGTGGAGGTGACATGAAACGTCAGATGATCATCGGCAAACATGGCATTCTGGATAGGCCATGCGTGGTCTTTACTGGCGCCGGTTGACCCGGTAATGTGGCCGCCATTCTGCGTGAGCTGCAGATAAGCGCCGCCGCGGCCGCCTTCGGTGTCTTTCATTTCTCCCGTCCAGACACCCGTGAGACTGCTCGACGCAAAGATCAGGAATGCTGCGATAGCAAGGGCATATCGAATGACCATGGCGACCTCCTCTTTCGGTACACACGATAGATAGTATTCTACATAGTACACAGACACCAGCCCGGACGGAGAAGTTCCGACCCTTTTGAATCTGCGGAAAGATTGCCAGCGCAGGCCTTAAGCGCCTTGGGTGCGATGTGGCGCTTATCCCTTATACTGGAATGCTCTTATGTCGTCGTCAGCAGGTCCGGAGACACCCAGAAAATTCCGATTCAAGCTGTTTCCCACGCTCAAGCGCGGTGAGATGTGGCGGTACTTCGGCCCGGCGTTTGTCGCCAGCGTCGCGTACATTGATCCCGGGAATTTTGCCAGCAACTTTGAAGGCGGGGCCAGGTTCGGCTACACGCTGTTGTGGGTGCTGCTGTGGTCAAACGCCATGGCCATCCTGATCCAGTATCTTTCCGCCAAGCTGGGGATTGCCACAGGCAAAACGCTGCCGCAAAACTGCCGCGCATATTTTTCTCCCAGAATCAATTTCGGGCTGTGGGTGGCGGCTGAGTTGGCCGCGCTGGCCACCGATCTGGCGGAATTTCTGGGCGCGGCCCTGGGCTTTTATCTGCTTCTTCACATTTCGCTTTTTCCGGCGGCCCTGATCACGGCTGTTGTGGTTTTCCTGATGCTGGCGGTTGAGCTCTACGGCTTCCGGCGGCTGGAACAGCTGATCATGGTTTTCGTGTTCGCTATTGCCACGTGCTATGCGTTTGAGATGTTTCTGGTACGTCCCGACTGGAGTGCGGTGGCCCACGGCGTGATTGTGCCCAAGATCAATTCAGGAAGCATCTATGTAGCTGTAAGCATGCTGGGCGCAACAGTGATGCCGCACGTAATTTATCTGCATTCGGCGCTTGTGCAGCACCGGGTGAAAGAAGACGCAGCCAGCGATCATCCTGAAAAGTGGCTGCTTACCATGCGCCATCTGCGCTATGAGCTGTGGGACGTGCTGGCCGCGATGAACGGCGCATGGCTGATCAACTCAGCCATGATAGTGATGGCCGCGGCCGTTTTCTACAACAAGGGCGTAAATTTCACGTTTGATGAAGCGCATCTTACGCTGCATCCTTTGCTGCCCGCTGTTTCAGGGACGGCGTTTGCTCTGGCGCTGCTGTTTTCCGGGCTGTCATCTTCCACGGTGGGCACCATGGCAGGCCAGGTAATCATCGAAGGATTTTTAGATATCAAGTTCAGCGTCTTTCTGCGCCGCCTTTTAACGATCATCCCCGCGCTTATCGTGATCGCGCTGCGCCTCGACGCCCTTAAAATTTTGTTACTATCACAGGTTGTGCTTAGCTTCGCGATTCCATTTGCTCTGGTTCCGCTGGTCCTGCTGACCCGCTCCAAGGCCGTGATGTCTGACCTGGTGAATAGCCCGCGTACCAATTACATGGCATACACGGTTACAGCCATCATTGTTGGCCTGAATCTTCTGCTGGTTTACAGAATGGTGGGCGGCCAGTTCTAGCGGTGAGATTGTGGAACGTGCGACGGGGCAAATGAATCCAATAAGAAGGTGAACTCATGAATAGTTTCGGCAGCCGCTCAAAATTGCGCGCCGGCAATCAGGAATACGAAATCTACCGTTTAGACGCGCTGGAAAAGCACGATTGCGCCCCGCAGCGCCTTCCCTTCTCATTGAAAATCCTTTTGGAAAATCTTTTGCGGACCGAAAACGGCCGTAGCGTTACTGCCGATGACGTGCGCTTTCTGGCCGGATGGAAGCCGCAGGCCGTGCCCGACAAAGAAATCGCATTCACGCCCGCGCGTGTGCTCATGCAGGATTTTACCGGCGTTCCCGCCATCGTGGACCTGGGCGCCATGCGCGATGCGATGAAGAAGATGGGGGGCGATCCCAAACTCATCAATCCGCTTCAGCCGGCGGAACTCGTGATTGACCATTCCGTTCAAGTGGATGAATTTGCCACGATCGGCGCTTTCGCCGTAAATGCGCAGTTGGAATTTGAGCGCAACAAAGAGCGCTATGCGTTTCTGCGCTGGGGACAATCAGCTTTCAGGAACTTCAAAGTTGTGCCGCCGGACATGGGAATCGTCCACCAGGTGAATCTGGAATATCTGGCGCGCGTCGTTTTCTCTGAAAAGCGCGATGGTGTAACCGTAGCGTATCCGGACACACTCGTAGGCACAGACTCACACACAACGATGATCAACGGCCTGGGCGTGCTGGGTTGGGGCGTTGGCGGCATTGAAGCCGAGGCCGCCATGCTGGGCCAGCCTGTTTCCATGCTGCTGCCGCAGGTCGTGGGATTTAAGCTGAAAGGGCAGTTGCGTGAAGGGTCAACCGCCACCGATCTGGTGCTCACGGTTACAGAGATGCTGCGCAAGACCGGCGTCGTGGGAAAATTTGTGGAGTTCTTTGGTCCCGGATTGTCGTCATTGCCGCTGGCTGATCGCGCCACCATTGCAAACATGGCGCCGGAATACGGCGCGACCTGCGGCATCTTCCCCGTGGATGAAACAACGCTAGGCTATCTCCGCACCACCGGACGTCCCGCCGACCAGATCGCGCTGGTGGAGACCTATTGCAAAGAGCAGGGACTGTTTCACACCGCGCAAACACCGGACGCAGAATATTCGCAGATCGTTGAACTTGACTTGAGCACCGTGGAACCGAGCGTCGCCGGACCCAGGCGGCCGCAGGACCGCGTTCTGCTTTCCAAGACTAAGGAATCGTTCGAAGCGGCATTGCCGACCTTAATAGGGCCGCGCCCCTCGCAACCCGCGCGCAAAGTTGCTCCACAGCAGGTGGAACGGTTTGAGGGCGAAGGCGGCACGCCGGTAGCCCTTGCGGAGGATCCCAATGCTCCGGCCGCGCATAAAGACGTGGGAGAAAATGTTTTTGAGTACATGCATGATGGCTCAGTGGTAATTGCTGCCATTACAAGCTGCACCAACACTTCGAATCCATCAGTAATGATGGCGGCCGGGCTGCTGGCCAAAAAGGCCGTGGAAAAAGGGCTCAAGCGCAAACCCTGGGTAAAGACTTCTCTGGCTCCGGGCTCACGCGTGGTCACGGAGTATTACCGCAATGCCGGACTCATTCCCTATCTGGAAAAGCTTGGCTTCCACGTAGTTGGATACGGCTGCACCACGTGCATTGGAAATTCCGGCCCGCTGCCGCAGGACGTTTCTTACGCCATCACGGAAAAGCAACTGGTCGCCGTCTCGGTCCTTTCCGGCAATCGCAACTTTGAAGGCCGCATTAATTCTGAAGTTCGCGCAAACTATCTGATGTCACCGCCGCTGGTAGTGGCTTACGCGCTGGCCGGGCGCATTGATCTTGATCTCACCAATGATCCCGTTGGCATCGGCACGGGAGGCAAGCCGGTTTACCTGCGCGATATCTGGCCCACGCAGAAGGAAGTGCAGGACGCGGTGAGCCACTCCATCAATTCCGGCATGTTCACCTCAAATTACCAGACCATTTTTGAAGGCGACCAGGAATGGAAACGGCTGTCCGTCCCCGAAGGCGAAACCTACGTTTGGGACAATGACTCGACTTACATCAAACGCGCGCCCTATTTTGACGATATGCCGGCGCGTCCTGCGCCGGTGAAAGAGATCAAAGGCGCGCGGGTGCTGGCAAAGCTGGGCAACAGCGTAACCACGGACCATATTTCGCCCGCAGGATCGATCAAGGCCAATAGTCCTGCCGGGAAATATCTTCAGGAGCATGGCGTGCCGCCGAGTGACTTCAACTCTTATGGCTCACGCCGCGGCAACCATGAGGTGATGGTGCGAGGCACGTTTGCGAACGTCCGCCTGCGCAACCAGCTGGCGCCGGGCTCTGAAGGCGGGATAACAAAGCACTTCCCCAGCGGCGAGATCATGTCGATCTTTGATGCCTCGGTGAAGTACATTGCCGCGGGCGTGCCGACTATTGTGCTGGCGGGCAAAGAATATGGCTCGGGCTCGTCACGGGACTGGGCGGCAAAAGGCCCACTCTTGCTGGGCATTCGCGCCGTAATCGCGGAAAGCTACGAGCGCATCCATCGATCCAACCTGGTGGGAATGGGCATCCTGCCGCTGCAGTTCCTGGCGGAAGAAAACGCCGAATCACTTGGGCTGCAAGGCGACGAAGTTTTTGAGATCGTTGGCTTGCCGGCGCTGCTAGGCAGCAAGCTTGCCAACGGAAAACAGGTCCAGGTCAGGGCCACCGGCGCGGACGGCAACGTGAATGAATTCAGCGCGCTGGTGCGCATTGACACGCCGCAGGAAATTCTCTACTACGAGCACGGCGGCATTCTGCAATACGTGTTGCGGCAGCTGCTGGCGAACAAAGGAAAGAGCTTCGCCGCAGATTAGCGCAGATTCACGCTGATCAGGGTTGGCTACGAAAGTAGTTTAGCCGCTCAACGCGAAAGGGTGCCAATCAGGACTTAAGGTGGGGGATTTTTGCGGTGATGGCAAGTCGGCATATTGCTGCGTCGTCTCTATTCCTTAGTCGATTCCTCATTCGCCTCTGACAGAATCTCCCATAGAGCCTTGCCGCAGTCGAAGATCTGCTTGCGGCTACACTTGGGGCATTGATATTCGCGCATATCGCGTCCCGTGAACGTGGTCCTTTCGATCTGGTCCATCTTGATCGCACAGTCTGGGCAAACGGTGTCAGCCATAGCTCTCAGTCTAGAATATGCGGGGAATTCTTCCCTGCATGGCTGACGAACAGCCGCTAAATGCTATATCCTCACAAGTCTGGTTCTTTATCATTTCTGGTACAACTTTACCTATGAAAGTTCTGGTGATTGGCGGTGGAGGCAGGGAGCACGCGCTGGTGTGGAAGCTGCGCCAGTCGCCGCGCGTGTCACAGGTCTATTGCCTGCCGGGGAATGGCGGCATTTGTGAAGAAGCCAGCTGCATGCCGGGTGATCCCAAGAGCCTGGCCAGCCTGCTTTCAGTGGCGCACCAGATACAGCCGGACTTGACCGTGGTAGGGCCGGAGATTTCGCTGTCGATTGGCGTGGTGGATGAATTCAAGCGCCGCGGCTTAAGGATTTTTGGTCCCACGCAACGGGCCGCCCAACTGGAAACGAGCAAGAGTTTTGCCAAGGAGTTCATGCAGCGGCACAAGGTGCCAACCGCGCACTTTGCCGTATGCAGTTCAGAAGAAGATTTGCGCAAGTCGCTGGGATTATTTTCCACGCCGGTAGTGGTAAAGGCTGATGGCCTAGCCGCCGGAAAGGGCGTGGTGATTGCCGCAACCAAAGAGGAAGCTGCCGTGGCGGGCGTTTCAATGTTCAACGGCAAACTGCTGGGCGCGCCGGTGGCCAACGTGGTGCTGGAGGAATTTCTGGAAGGCGAGGAAGTTTCCTTCCTGGTGCTGAGCGATGGCGAGCGCATGGCCGCGCTGGTGCCGGCACAGGACCACAAGCGCATCGGCGAAGGTGATAAGGGCGCGAATACCGGCGGCATGGGAGCGTACTCCACGGATGCGCTGCTCGACGAAGGTATGAGCGACTGGCTGCTGAATCATATAGCGCGTCCGGTGATCGACGGCATGAAATCAGAGGGCGCGGAGTATCGCGGCATTTTGTACTGCGGCCTGATGATGACCGCGCGCGGGCCCATGGTTTTGGAATTCAATTGCCGCTTTGGCGATCCGGAAACGCAGGCCGTGCTGATGCGCCTGGATAGCGACCTGCTGGATGCGATTGAAGCCGCGGTGGAAGGGCGCGTAAGCCCCGGCGAATTCAAGTGGTCGAGCGACGCTTCATGCTGTGTGGTGGTAGCGTCCGGCGGTTATCCGGGAAGCTTTATGACAGGAAAACAAATTTCCGGCCTGGACCGCGCAAGTAGCTTGACGAACGTAAAGGTCTTCCACGCTGGAACCAGCAAGCGCGATGGCGTTTTCTATACCAGCGGAGGACGCGTGCTTGGCGTCACAGCGCGTGCACCGAGGCTGGAAGATGCAATCACGCGCGCGTATGAAGCGGTGCGGCTGATCAGCTTTGAAGAAATGTACTACCGCAAGGATATTGGCGCACGAGCATTAAAAGCGCCGAAATAAAACTCACAGGAAAAATAAATTTTATGGCAGAGAGCCCTCTAGTATCGATTGTGATGGGGTCGGATTCCGACCTTGAGATCATGAATGAAACCGCCAAAGCGCTGGATGATTTTGGCATCGCCTATGAAATCGACGTGACATCGGCCCACCGGTCTCCCGCGCGGACTTCAGAATTTGCCCGCAACGCCGCTGGGCGCGGCGTTAAGGTCATCATCGCCGGAGCAGGCGGAGCTGCGCATCTTGCAGGTGTGATTGCCGCGGAAACAACGCTGCCGGTGATCGGCGTACCCATTCCCTCCACACCGCTCAATGGCATGGATTCATTGCTGGCCATTGTGCAGATGCCTGCGGGCATTCCGGTTGCGACCACAGCCATCGGCAAGGCCGGTGCCACGAACGCGGGAATCCTGGCCGCGCAGATTATCGGACTGAGCAACACCACGGTCGCAGGCAAGCTCAAAGAGATGAAAGGCAAGCTGGTAAAGAGCGTGGAAGAGAAGTCCAAAAAGCTGCAGCAGATGAGGAAGCGATAAGGCTTCTGTAATAATGCCGAACTCATTTTCCGCCATCGCCATCATACCTGCCCGCCTTGCCTCCACGCGCCTGCCGCGCAAGATACTGCGCGAGATTGCCGGTCAGCAGATGATCGTACGCGTGTACGAAGCAGCGAAAAAATCGCCGCTGTTGCGGGACGTGATCATCGCCACGGATTCTGAAGAGGTCTTGCGTCTTGCGCAGGAGCGCGGATGGAAGGCGCAGATGACATCGGACAAGCATCGCAGCGGGACTGACCGCGTGTATGAGGTGGCGCAGCGCATTCCAGCCGACGTGTATGTAAATATCCAGGGCGACGAGCCGCTGGCGCGCCCCGAGCATCTGGACGCGCTGCTGCAACCGATGCAGGATCCCAAGGTAATGGTTTCCACCATCAAGACGCCGTGTCCGCCGCAGGATGTTGATAATCCCAACGCGGTAAAGGTTGTGACGGAC
>JBAVUZ010000253.1:0-3233 GCA_049697035.1 Candidatus Angelobacter sp.
CTGGCGCCGGTGGAATTTGATTTTGTTGTGACGGCGCAGCAGATGCAGAGCTATAAGCCCGCACACAGAAATTTTGAGGAAGCTATCCGCCGCAGTGGACTGAGCAAAGACCAGCTCCTGCACGCCGGACAAAGTCTTTACCATGACATCGCTCCGGCAAACGCGCTGGGAATTCAGAATGTCTGGGTGAATCGTCCGTCCATCAGGCCCGGCTCAGGAGCAGCCAGGCCGGGAACGGCAACTCCGACTTATGAGGTCCGCACACTGGCGGAGCTTTCTGCGCTGTTAAATGCCGCCAGCGCCTAAAGCTATGCGGCTGACTGTTTCGGAAACAACAGCGGCTCCAGCAATACCTGCCGGGTTTCTTCTGACGTAAGCCGCTCGTCGGCGGAATAAAACTCCACATTGCCGCGCCGCGACTGCCGCATGGAAAGCATGCCGCCTTCAGGAACGCCGGCGCTTTGCTGGTTGATGGCCGCATAGTCGTAGCTCGCGGAATGGTTCTCGAAGTCTGCCTTCAGCACCAGTTCCAGCCCTGACCCGGAGTTGCGGACGCGATACGTATCTTCGCCTTCCACAGACAGTTCAGCCCCTGTGCCTTGCTTATTGAACTCCGCTACGTCGGCGCGCAGTTCGTCGCCCAGCTCACGCCAGCGTGACTGAGCTGCCGCGGCAAACTGGCTTTCCGGGTCCGATTGCTGGTGAGAATCTTGTGAACTTTGGCGGCGATAATCCTGTATCCATCCCATTGTCTATGGGATGGCACATCCTGCCTTGCAGATGGCTGGCTTTTCCGCCAACGGCAAGAAAACACTTGATATATCGTGTTACGAGGTGTTACTATTCTGGCCACAAATTGAAGATCGCCCCTGGAGATTCGACACCGGGATTCCAGAACACCTTCCGGAACTTGCAGCCGGTCCAATGAAACGCCCGGCTTGCTGCGTTCGTAAAGCAAGGCCATTTCACGAATGAGGTGTGAGCAATGGGTGCATTATCTTTCCTCGATCGCAACCACTCTATCGCCAAGCCGGGATTCAGCCGCTGGCTGGTGCCTCCGGCGGCCCTCTCCATACATCTGGCGATCGGCCAGGCGTATGCCTTCAGCGTGTTCAAGAAACCGCTGAATTACCTGGTGCAGGTCTCTGTCGCCGGCGGCGGGCTTAGAGCCCTGCCCGGCGTGGACAGCCCTAATGCTTTGGACTGGAAGTTTACCGACCTGGGATGGATCTTCAGCCTTGCTATTGTCTTCCTGGGTCTCTCGGCAGCCGTATTCGGCAAGTGGCTGGAGCGCGCTGGTCCGCGCAAGGCGATGTTTGCTTCCGCCATCTGTTTTGCCAGCGGCTTTTTTGTTTCCGCGCTCGGCGTGCAGGTCCATCAACTCTGGCTCATTTATCTGGGCTATGGCGTGATTGGCGGAATCGGTCTCGGGATCGGTTATATTTCGCCGGTTTCAACGCTGATTAAGTGGTTTCCTGATCGTCCGGGCATGGCGACAGGAATGGCGATCATGGGTTTTGGCGGTGGCGCATTGATCGGCGCTCCGCTGGCCACAAATCTTATGGGCTACTTCCGCACGAACTTCGACATGGGCGTGGAGAAGACTTTCCTGGTGATGGGCGCCATTTATTTTGTCGCCATGATGTTCGGCGTTTTCACCATTCGTGTCCCCCAGGAAGGATGGAAGCCCGAAGGCTGGGTGGCTCCGGTAAAGCCCAAAGCCCTGGTCACTGCCCATAACGTTGAGGTGAATGCGGCATTCGGTACCCTTCAATTCTGGCTGCTCTGGATTGTCTTGTGCATGAATGTGACTGCGGGAATCGGAATTCTGGAACAAGCTTCTCCGATGATCCAGGAGCTTTTCCGGGGAAGAGTTACTCCCGTGGCGGCGGCCGGCTTCGTCGCCTTGCTCAGCTTATTCAACATGGGTGGACGTTTCATCTGGTCCAGCGTCTCTGACTATATCGGCCGCAAGAATACTTATTATGTGTTCTTTGTCCTGGGCGCAGTGCTTTATTATCTGGCGCCGCGTACGGGCGTGAGCGGCATGAACAGCGTTCCTTTGTTCGTGATCATCTCAGCCGTGATTGTCAGCATGTATGGCGGCGGATTTGCCACAGTGCCGGCATATCTGCGCGATCTTTTTGGGACCATGGAAGTTGGCGCCATTCATGGGCGCTTGCTCACTGCGTGGTCTGTGGCGGGAATCTGCGGGCCCGTGCTGGTCAATTACATCCGCGAGTATGAGAAGAACCACGGTGTTCCCCTGGCTGATTCCTACTCCACCGTCTTGTATGTCATGGTTGGGTTGTTGATTGTCGGGTTGCTGGCCAATGCCGCTGTGCGCCCGGTGAGTTCCAAGTACTGGTACAAAGCTCAGGAACCAAGCAAGGAACTGGCAACTGCCTAATCGGCGGATCATTTGCGCGTAGGCGATTCACAATAGAAGGAGCAAATCATGGAAGGTCAGACCAAGAGAACGCCTGTGGTGCTGGTTTTGCTGGCGTGGCTGTTTGTTGGGCTTCCCTGGACCTGGGGAGTTACGCAGCTTTGGAAGAATGCACGGAAGCTATTTCAATCACCTCCGGCAGCTACGACAACGGTTGCGCCGGGGACTGCGACAGCACCTGCCCCGCCAAGCAGTAAGTGATGAAAGCTGGGTTCCACCTGCTACGCCGCTTCGGGGCTACCCGCAAGGGTACCGTTGCGGAACGGCAGGTGGATTCCAACTCAAAAGGTGCTACGATTTTGCTAACGCCCTTTTTTTCGGGTGCCCCAATTGTCTGAGCGAATGTTTAAGCCAGTAAAATCCCGACTTACCCAGCCGCTGGTGCGCGACAACGGCACGCATCGTCCCGCCACATGGGATGAAGCGATGGGCCGCGTTACTGCGGCGTTCAAGAAGTCCATTGCCAAAAACGATCCGCGAGATTTCGGAATGTTCAGCTGCTCCAAGACCACGAATGAGCTGAACTATACGGCACAGAAATTTGTCCGCTCCGTGATGGGAACGAACAATATCGATAGCTGTAATCGAACTTGACACGCGCCCAGCGTCGCCGGTCTGGCGGCGGTCTTCGGAGCAGGCGGCGGCACCAGCTCTTATCGCGAAGCTGAAGATGCCGACGTGATTTTGCTTTGGGGCTCCAACGCCCGGGAAACGCACCCGATCTTTTTTCATCATGTGCTCAAAGGCATTCACAACGGCGCAAAGCTGTATGTGATCGATCCGC
>JBAVUZ010000254.1:0-2363 GCA_049697035.1 Candidatus Angelobacter sp.
GCGCAGCTCTATGAAAAAGGCGAGGATGTCCCGCAAGACCTGCCGACAGCCGTGAGCTTATATATTGAAGTTGCTCAACCGAAACAGTTTTCCTGGTATTCCAGTGAATCCCAGTACAAACTTTGTCAACTGTACGCATCTGGTGAAGGTATAGCTCAGGACTATGCCCAAGCGAAATCGTGGTGCAAGAAGTCCGGGAAAGCTTCTGCGTATGTGGTGCTGGGCCGCATGGCGGAAAAAGGTCTGGGACAGAAAAGGGATTTGCGCGAGGCCGTGGAGTTTTGCAAGAACGCGGCCGTGCGGGAAGTTCCGGATGGTTACATGGATACCGGACGACTGGAAATAGAAATCGGTTCGCACGAGGAAGAGAAAAATGCCTACTTCTGGTATTACCTTGCCGCAAAACGCAAGATTCCCGGCGCCGATCAAAAGCTCCAGGAGACGACCGCCCGTCTTAACGACAAGGAAGTCTCGGAACAGCAAAAAAAGGCAGCCGCATGGCTAAAGATGATCGCGGCTGACCGCGAAAGGCACCTGAAAAAGCACTGAGCGCGGGCGCTCACATCCCGTCGTAATTCGGGCCACCGCCGCCTTCGGGCGGGACCCAGGTGATGATTTGGTAGGGATCCATGATGTCGCAGGTCTTGCAGTGCACGCAGTTCGAAGGATTCAGGTGGATCACTTTGCCCTTCGGGGCGGAAGCGTCTTCTTCCATTTCATAAACGTTGGCGGGGCAGAAATTCTGGCAGGGATTGCCGAATTCCGTGACGCAGCGCGTGTTGCAGATATTGGTGTCATGGATGATCAGGTGCGAAGGCTGGTCTTCTTCGTGTTTGGTGCCGGAGTAATAGAGATCGGTCAGCTTATCAAAGGTAAGCTTTCCGTCGCCTTTGGCCTTGCCCAGCAGGTGGGCGCGGTTGCCGCCGTCGGCCGGCAACTGGTCAAGATGCTTCATGCGGGTGTGGCCGGCTTGCGCGGGATAAACCTCATGCAGGCCGCGGCCGCCAGTGAGTTGCTGAAGCGCCGTGTGGAAGAGACCTGAGACAAGTCCGTTCTCAAAACCCTGGTGAAAGTTGCGCACTTCCCACAGTTCGTCCTTGATCCAGCTGGCATCTACACCTTCTTTGTAGTGCCTGAGCTGGGCCGCGCTGAAATTATTTTGGAGCAGTGCGGTGAAGGCCGTCTCCGCGGCGAGCATACCGCTCTTGATGGCCAGATGAATGCCTTTGAGCCGCTGCGAATTCAGGAAGCTGGCGGAGTCGCCGACGATCATCCAGCCATTGCCGGCCAGGGGCGGCATGGAGAACCATCCGCCATAGGGGAACGTCTTAGCGCCGTAGCGGATCATCTTGCCGCCGCGCAGCATACCAGCAATAAGCGGATGCTGTTTGAAATCCTGCAGAACGCGCTGCGGATCAAGGCGCGGGTCCTGATAGTCAAGGCTGGTAACATAACCGAGCGAGACGATGTTGTCTTTTGATCCGTAGAGCCAGCCGCCGCCGTATTCTTTCGTCGTGAGCGGCCAGCCCATGGTGTAAATGACCTGGCCTTTTTTGATGGCTCCGGAAGGAACTTCCCACAGCTCTTTTACGCCAATGCCGTAAACCTGCGGGTTGAGGCCCTTTTGCAAATCGTATTTGGTGATGAGTTGCTTGGTCAGCGAGCCGCGAGGGCCTTCCGCCAGCACCGTAATTTTCGACTTCACGTCATAGCCGGGCTCAAAGTTAGATTTCTTCTGGCCGTGCTTGTCGACGCCTTTATCGTCAGTGCGGATGCCGATGACGTGGTCGCCTTCGGTCAGCAGCTCAGATCCGGCAAATCCAGTGAATACGGTGATGCCGGCCTGCTCGACCTTTTCTCCCAGCCACTTCACAAAGCGGTTGATGGAGATCACGTAATTGCCGTGGTCCTGCAGGGGCGGAGGCGTCAGGGGCAGGCGGTGCTCGCCTTTTTCCGTAAGGAAGTAAACGTCTTCATGCGTGACTTCAGCATCAAGCGGGGCTTCCTGTCGCCAGCCGGGAAGAAGCTCGTCCATGGAGCGGGGATCAAGCAGCGCGCCGGAAAGAGAATGCTGGCCGAGTTCACGGGCCTTTTCCAATACGTTGATGTTTTCCTTGCTCAACGGCGCTTCAGGATTGCGGCGGTTATGGCGATCGATGAGCTGGGAAAGACGCAGCGCACAGGCCAGACCTGCGGGGCCGCCGCCAACAATGGTTACGTCCGATTCCATCTGCGGACGCTCAACACCTTCAAGAGGTTTGCGAAAGGTAATCATAAGTAATTAGCAATTGGCAAATAGCAAATAGTTTTTCTGAAATCCCGAGCGGAGCGAGGGAACCCTATTCCCGGATTAAAACTTAAGG
>JBAVUZ010000255.1:0-8424 GCA_049697035.1 Candidatus Angelobacter sp.
ACTCCTGCCTGCTTCAATCCCGCAGATGAGCGATCAGCTTCAATCTTCTCGATCAGTTTCTTCTTTCTCCTAGAAATCACGATTTTAACGCCATAAAAGAGGACCACCCGGGGAAACGTGCCGGGACGACGCAATACCGGCGTAAAAGACTTTTTTGGGGGCAGCAGCCCAAACGCCGGAAGAGCGAAGGCGGCGGCGAACAACGCAAAAAGGAACATCCCTCCCCAAGCGGCTACGCGGTCACGTGTTGTTCCGGATACCAGCATCCAGACATCCAGAACCAGGAACAGCGTGCAAACCACGAACCCTTTTTGATAGCTTGATCGAGACTTATTCATTGAAGGCGTCTTGCAGTCCATTCGGAGACAATCAGTATTGCGCCTCTAACTGAAGATGAAAAGCAGGATCGCCTTCTAAGCCGACTTCTTTCAACTTGGCTGCAACTTTCAGGGAAAGCAGGGAGAGTTCCTCCATTCCAATCTGCAGATAGCTGCTTTCCTGATCGCCAAGCGATCCTAAATTGCGTCCGATATAGAGAAATTCGTCCTCCCCGTCGGTCATGCGTCCGACCCATGTGTCCAAACTGGCGCGCTGCGCCGCCAGGATGCGCGGCTCAGCCTCGGATTCGATGGCCTCCCAAAGGCTTTCATCTTCGGGATCCAGTGCGATCTTGATTCCATAAAAGACAAGAAAGGCATCCGCGCCCATGGCGATTGGGGTCTCCTTACAGCCGTAGGATTGTAGCAAATCTTGAAAAGCAAACGGTTAGTGCAGCAAGCAGCCCGCGGGAGGAAGCTAGAGCTAAGGGCTAATTGCCAATTGCTAATTGCTTTTCTTTGCCGCTTCCGCCATTACCTGTGAAGTCGGCTTCAGTCTCTTGCGAATCGCACGCTCTACCATCGATGGCGATGTTTGATACAGCTTAATGAACCATTTGTAGAACTTCGGCACTATCACTTCCCTTTTGCGCTTGAGCAGGCCCTGCAGAGTGGCATCGGCTACAACATCGGGCGTCACCGCATACTTGACTGACGATCCCACGCGCTCTGAGTACTTGCCCTTGGTCATATTCTTTACAAAGTTGGTGGAAATATAGCCGGGGGAGACCGTGAGCACGTTGATGTTGTGCCGCAGCAGTTCCATGCGTCCAGCTTTACCAATGGCGTTCATGGCGTGCTTGGTGGCGGCGTAGCCGGACATATACGGCGTGGCAATATGCCCTGACACCGACGAAATATTCACAATGTCGCCACCGCCCTGCTGCCGCATGATTGGAATCACGGCCTGCATGCACTCAACCGCGCCAAACAGGTTGGTATCAAACATCCGCCGGAACTCGGCCATGTCCATGTCGGCAACTGCATCATTCAATCCAAAGCCGGCGTTGTTCACAAAAATATCGATGCGCCCAAACTTTGCGACCGCGGCTTTCATCAGCGCATCAACCTGATCGCGCCTGCTCACGTCGCAGGCGACGCTCAGCGTATTGGCGCCACCGCCAATGCGCTGCTCCGCGTCTCTGGTCCGCGCCAGGTCGCGCGAGCACAGCACCACTTTGGCGCCCTCCTGCAGGAACAGCTTTGCAATCGCCTCACCGATCCCCATGGAAGCGCCCGTGATTACAGCTACTTTGCCTTCAAGTTTCATGCCAGCTTTTTAGTTTGTAAGAGGCTTTAAGTCAAGCGGCTGGAAGAGGGCACTCCACGCCAAGCATTTGTCAATCTATCCAATCAGCCCCTGAGTTGCTTTCTCCGTGTCTCCGTGCCTTCGTGGTAGGGCTTCAGTTCCCCGATCACGCGCGATCACCCGATCCTCAACACAGGTTGTAGAATGTTTTCGTGCCTCTGCTTCCACTATTTCCGCTGGAGATCGTTGTCTTTCCCGGCGCGCCGCTGCCGCTACATATCTTTGAGCCCCGCTACAAAGAGATGATCGGCGAGTGCCTGTCAGAGAACCGCGCGTTTGGCATGGTCCGGGCAAAGGAACATGCGCTCTCTGCCATTGGATGTTCCGCCAAGATCATCAACGTAATCAAGAAATATGAAGACGGCCGCATGGACATTTCCGCCGAAGGCGCTCAGCGCTTTGAGATCATACAGGTGAATCAGGAGCGCACTTTCCTTCAGGCTGACGTCGCTTTTTTTGACGATGAGCCGTCTATCGTGAGTAAGAGCGCCGCCGATACCGTGATCCAGTTGCACGAGCAGCTTTTTGCCGTGATGGGACAAACGATCGAGGTCGAGCGGGACGCGGCTTATCTCTCTTTCCGTCTGGCGCAGGACTTGCCGGTGGACCTGGATTTTAAGCAGACACTGCTGGAAATGAAATCCGAATCGGAACGGATAGAGATACTCACGGAGTACTACCGGGCAACAATTCCCAAAATAGAAAACAGCCTGCGCGTGCGCCAGAGGGCCAGCGGCAACGGGCATGTGCATTAGGACTTAGGCTGTCGTGCTTCATCGTCTATCTTCTGAGCATTGATCTGGAACTCTCAGCGTATAATTATTTCAGAGGCCCTTCATGAATCTTCCCCCTACTCTGGGCGAGCTCAGGAAAAGTTCTTTCTCTGAGCAGCGGCTGCGCACGCGCAAGGTAAAAGATGAACTCCGCGAAAATCTGATTGCACGCCTGCGCAGCGGCGAAACTATTTTTCCCGGCATTATTGGCTATGAAGACACGGTCGTCCCCCAACTGGTGAACGCCGTCCTTTCCCGGCACAACTTTATTCTGCTCGGCCTGCGCGGACAGGCCAAGAGCCGTATCCTGCGCGCCCTGACCACATTGCTCGATCCCCAGCTACCGTACGTTGCCGGCTGTGAGATCCGCGACAACCCTTACGAACCCATCTGCAAGCGCTGCCGCGAACTGATTGCCCGCGAAGGCGATAAGACTCCCATCGCCTACTTGACTCCTGACGACCGCTACGTGGAAAAACTTGCCACGCCGGATGTGACCATCGCTGATCTGATTGGCGATGTTGATCCCATCAAAGCCGCGCGCGGCGGACACGACCTCTCCAGCGAGATGACCGTGCATTACGGCCTACTGCCCCGCGCAAACCGCGGACTGTTTGCGATCAATGAACTGCCTGATCTGGCAGGAAAAATTCAGGTCGGCATGTTCAACATCATGCAAGAGGGCGATGTACAGATAAAAGGCTATCCTTTGCGCCTCCCGCTCGACGTGGCGCTGGTCTTTACCGCGAACCCTGAGGACTACACGGCGCGCGGCAAAATCGTAACGCCGCTCAAAGACCGCATCGGCTCTGAGATTCGCACGCACTATCCTGGCACGCTGGAAGAAGGCATTAGCATCACGGAGCAGGAAGCCTGGCTGCATCGCGACGGGCTCGAACTGCACGTGCCAAAGTATGTCCGTGAAGTGGTGGAGCGCGTGGCTTTCCTGGCCAGGGAAGACAAGAAGATCGACAAGCGC
Source organism: Candidatus Angelobacter sp. (assembly GCA_049697035.1). Lineage (GTDB taxonomy): Bacteria > Acidobacteriota > Terriglobia > Terriglobales > Acidobacteriaceae > Angelobacter. The sequence goes on from JBAVUZ010000255.1 coordinate 3,439, forward strand.
TCCGGCGTGAGCCAGCGCCTGCCGATCAGCGTTCTCGAAAACGTAATCTCCAACGCTGAGCGGCGCGCCGTGCGCAGCGGAGAAAAGACTATCGTCCCGCGGATTGGCGACGTCTACGCCGCGCTGCCCTCAATCACCGGCAAGCTCGAACTGGAATATGAGGGCGAGATGCGTGGAGCCGATACGGTTGCACGCGAATTGATTCGCACCGCAGTCGCCAAAACCTACGACACTTATTTCAAAGACTTGAACATGCAGCAGGTGGTGCAGTGGTTTGAGCTCGGTGGCGAAATCAAACTCTCTGACACCGCAAGCGCTCATGAAGTTTTAGAGGGTTTGAAGAATATTCAAGGCCTCACGGATAAGCTGGCGCCTGTGGGCATCAAGTCAAAAGACAAGCCTGAGGTACTGGTATCCGCGGCAGAGTTCGTACTGGAAGGCCTGCACGCGCACCGCAGAATCGGACGGTCAGAAGAGCGCGTCTTCGCCGCAGACAAGCAGCCGAAGCGGCAGGAGCGACCATTTGAGCGCGGCGATGACGAGCCACCGCCGATGCGGAATCGAAGGCCGTACAACTGATTTTTGTCCCGAACGCAGGTGAGGGATCCCTATGGAGTAAATATCGCTTTAGGATCGGAATATGTTTTTCGTCTATATCCTGGCAAGCCTAAGCGGCACGCTATATGTGGGATTAACTGATGACTTGCGGCGTCGTGTAGAAGAACACAAGCTTGGCCTTGCGGACAGTTTCACGAAGAAATACAGTGTGAACCGTTTAATGTACTACGAGACTTTTCACGATTCGAAAATCGCGGAGAATCGCGAGCGACAGCTTAAGAAATGGCGGCGGGAAAAGGAAACAGCACTGTTCGCCAAAACCAACGCGCGATGGGAGGATTTGAGCGCACGACTCTCAGGTTCTTACAAAGTCGTGTTGATGTAATTTATTCAATCGTTACGAGTAGGGTTCCCTCGCTGCGCTCGGGACAAAAACACATGAAGTACACCAAATATTCCAAATACGTTGCCGACCTGGCCGACGAGATGAGCCTGGATGACCTGCTCAGCGCGCTGTCGGATTACATGCTTGAATCAGGCTTCCAGAGCGATTCCATGTACTTCCAGCAATTGGATGAGCACTCGCTTGACGCGTTGCGGCAGGCTATCCAGCAGGCGCTGGAGATGGGCGACTTTCTGGATAACGAAATGCGCGAACGCCTGGAGCAGATGCAGGCGGATGGCACTATGGAAGAGTTGATCGAGCGCCTGATTGAGCGCATGCGGCAGGAAGAGCTGATATCCGTGGACCAGCCGCATGATCCCTCGCGCCAGTCCACAACACCCGGACAGACCGGCGAAGCCCAGGCCAATGCGCGCTTTGAAATCACGGACAAGAGCCTCGACTTTCTCGGCTTCAAGACTCTGCGCGATCTGTTGGGTTCGCTTGGCCGCTCCAGCTTCGGTCGGCACGATACGCGCGACCTGGCCACCGGCATCGAATCCAGCGGCGCATCCAAGCAATACGAGTTCGGCGACACCATGAATCTGGACATCACCGAAACGCTCTCGTCGGCCATCCAGCGTGAAGGCCTGCATCTGCCGCTGAACATCGAATACTCCGATCTTCAGGTGCATCAGTGCGAATATCAATCGTCCTGCGCGACCGTGGTAATGCTCGATTGCTCGCACAGCATGATTCTTTACGGCGAAGACCGTTTTACTCCGGCCAAGAAAGTGGCCATGGCTCTGTCACATCTGATCCGCACGCAGTACCCGGGCGACTCTCTGTCGCTCGTGCTATTTCACGATTCAGCGGAAGAAATGCCGATCTCACAACTGGCGCGCGTGAAGGTCGGCCCGTATTACACCAACACGCGCGAGGGCCTGCGGCTGGCCCAGCGCATCCTGCAACGCCAGCGCAAAGACATGAAGCAAATCGTAATGATCACTGACGGCAAGCCCTCAGCCCTCACGCTCGAAGACGGCAGGATTTACAAGAATGCTTTTGGACTTGACCCGCTGGTAGTGAGTCAGACCTTGGAAGAAGTTTCACGCTGCAAGCGCTCCGGCATCATGATCAACACGTTCATGCTGGCTTCCGACTACGGGCTTGTCCAGTTCGTCCAGAAAGTCACGGCCATGTGCAAGGGCAAAGCATATTTCACCACGCCGCAAAACCTGGGCCAGTATCTGCTGATGGATTACATGTCACGGAAGATGAAGACCATTCACTAAGCATCAGGCTCGATCTAACCTACAGCTGGGATCAGGACTCTTTCGTCGCAGTCGGTTCATGCACCACGTCCTTCACGTTCTGGCGGCGGAACTTGTCTGCCTGGCGGGTGGCCAGCACGCGGACGCGTCGCGCGGGCAGCGTGACGGGCTCAATCTTTTCAAAGCGTCCACGCTGAATCTCAACATCGAAGCGGAACCAGTCGCTCTTGTAAAGGCGTCCGGCGGAATAGAAGCTGACGGAAGCCGCGATCGTCCCCTCAAAATCGTGGCCGGTGATTCCCAGAATGCGTTCACCGATATGTTGCGTCCATGTATTGCCGCCCACCAGCGGATCATTGAGATACTGGCGCTCAAACGGCATAGCATGCGTCATGGTGCGCAACTGCACCAATTGGAGCAGCACGGCAGCGCGCGCCAGGTTGGTGATCACGATCTTGGCGTCGGCCGTGGATGCGCGTTCCAGCCGGACATGCAATTCCGGCGCCCATTCGCGCTCAAACTGCTCGCGTGAAAGTTCCAGTCCACGGTCGGCTGCCTTGGCATAACGCAACGTGGCCCGCGCCAGCACCACGCTCAGGATGGTGGTAACAATGGTGGCTGCCACGGGAATATATTCCAGCAATGTGGTGAACGGGACGCGCGCGACCAAAACCATCAGCATGGAGACAAAGCTTACCGGGGTTTGCCGGATTTCCCGAGATGCGGGACGTATCGGGGCTTTGGTAATGCTAATTATGCGCGTGTAAGTGCTTGAAACAGCACGGGGAGCCGCTTGGGCTCCCCTGGCGAGAAACCTCTACAGAAATGGTGAGTTTCTATCCCTCGGTTTTCACTGCGGCTTCAGCCGCCAGGAAGCCGATCTTGGAATGAGTTCCATCACAGAACGGTTTGTTTGTGGATGCGCCACACCGGCATAGCGCGATCGCCTGTTTCCCGCTAATGTCTACTTTCTTGCCATCAGCGTCAGCAATTTCCAACTGACTCAGGTCTCCGCTAACAACGTATGGGCCGGTCTTTTTGATCAGGATATTGATTGCCATTCAGTTCCCTCCAAACAATTTCTACGTTGAAACAATCTAAATGCTAAAAGCCGGAGCATGCAAATCCTTTGGGAATCCTTGGCAAAAAGCATGATTGCCTAAAGGGCTCCCTCGCTCCGCTTCGGGATAAAGAAAATCACCGTTTCTTAAACGCCACGTTCACCAGCAGCTTGTCGCCTTCAATGTCAACTACGTTGCAGAAGGTCCGCTCGCTGCGGCGCGTGAAGTCGAGCCCTACGCGGCTGCCGCCTACGCACATGTTGCGGATGCTCAGGTGCTCCAGAAATTCCGGCAGCGCGGGGTTCACGATGTTCAACTCTCTTCTGGGAGCGCTGGGACGTATACCGAGCACCGACATAAGTATGAGAAATATCGAGCCTGATGCCCACGCCTGCGGTGAACAGGACACGGGATACTGTACAGGCTCGTCATGTTCGCGCCGCTCAATACCGCAGAAGAGCTCCGGCAGGCGGTAATCGCGGAAATTGAGCGCAGCCTGGTAGAGCGCGGTAAAGAGCTGGTTGGCCGGCTCGCGGAATTCATACAAGGCCATGCCATGGGCGATGAGTGAATTGTCATGCGGCCATACTGACCCGCGATGGTAGCTGAGCGGATTGAAAACGCGTTCGCCGCGTGACATGGTGCGCCAGCCCCAGCCGGAAAACATATCATCGCGCATGAAGCGCTGCGTTACTGCTTTGGCACGGTCCTGCGCCAGCATGCGCGTGAAAAGCAGGTGGCCCGGGTTCGATGAGATTACCTGCGTCTGCCGCTTGTCGCGGTCCAGGGCCATGGCATAAAAGCCGAGCTTAGGCATCCAAAAAGCCTTTTCAAACCGCTTGGCCATCTCCGCGGACTCCTTCTTCAATCTGTCCGCGGTTTTGATGTCCCCGAAAGAGCGCATCAGTGAAGCCATTCTGTACTTGGCCTCATAGACGTAGCCCTGCACTTCACACAACGCGATTGGAGACTTGGCCACTTCGCCATCGTGGTGCATGATGGCGTCCCAGGAGTCCTTCCAGCCTTGGTTCGCCAATCCCTTGGATGAGCGGCGCTGATACTCGACAAAGCCGTCGCCATCAAGATCGCCGTAAGAGTCAATCCATTCGAGAGCACGATAAGCATTCGGCAGGAGATCTTTTACTAGCTGCTCATCGGCGGTCCAATTAAAAGTCTCACTCAGCAGGATCAGCCAGAGCGGCGTCGCGTCCACAGATCCGTAATACGGGCCGAAAGGCATCTCGCCCGCGCGGGTCATTTCTCCTTCACGATACTCGTGCAGAATCTTGCCCGGCTCTTCGTCGCGCCAGTCGTTCTTCTCCTTGCCCTGGTGTGAAGCCAGCACGCGCAGCGTTTCAGTAGCCAGCCGTGGGTTCAACATCAGCGACTGGTAAGCAGCAATGATGGAGTCGCGGCCAAACATGGTGGCGAACCACGGAATGCCGGCGGCGATCACACGCTCTTTGGCTTCAGGAATCTGCAACGCGTGGAAATCGGCTTTGCAGGTCTCCACCATCTCACTAAAGATGCTGTTGCTGGCGCTGAAGCTCGTTGAATGCGACGCCCACTCTGCAATCGCTTCACGGCGCGCGCGCAACTGCTGGGCAAAATCAGGATGCAACGAACGAGAGCGCTTGCCTTCCACGTGCGGGACAATAGTGGTCTGGAGCTGGAAGCGCTTGAAAGGCGGCAGCCGCAGCTTCCACCGTGC
>JBAVUZ010000256.1:0-3610 GCA_049697035.1 Candidatus Angelobacter sp.
CTCCAGGTTGATGAAGTGCGCACGCTCCTCGCAGATAATCTCCTGCCCATGCTGCGTGTGGCAACGGATCGCAACCTGGTTGCCCATGGTCCCCGAGGGAACAAAGATCGCGGCTTCTTTCTGGAAAATCTGCGCCGCCCGCTCGTGCAGCCGGTTCATGGTGGGATCTTCACCGTAAACGTCATCCGCCACCTCGGCTTCAGCCATGGCGCGCCGCATTTCGGGCGTAGGTTGCGTGACGGTATCACTGCGCAGATCGATAGACGCGCGCGGTTTGCGCTGCTCCGTTCTGACAGCTTCCGCTTCAACCAGATTAGTGCTCATAGGCTTTGCTCATAACACCTTCCCCACCTGCCAACTTCATCCAGACATCAAGGTAAGACCAATATATGTACATCTGTCATCCTGAGCGGCACCTCGCGACATCAGGAGCGAGGTAGAGTCGAAGGACCCCGAGAAAGTTTCTTCCGCCATGCCGCTTCAGGGGAGTTCTTATAAGAATGCAATCCCATGGGCCGATCAGGTTGATAGTCTCGCTTCCGCAATAAATCTTCCAAACACTTCATTCGATAGCAAGCGTCCACGGTTCGTCAATCGCAGATTCTCTCCGCTGCGAATTAGCAAGCCATCTTCCAGCAGTTCGTCGATGGTCGCCCCAAACTTGTCGGCCGCTTTGCCAAACTCCTCGCGCAGATTCCCCAGATCCACGCCGCGATTCAACCGCAATCCTAGAAAGTAACTCTCTTCCAGCGCCTGCTCCGCGCTCACCGCTGACGTCTTGAAATCTGCAGCGACAAAGAACCGATCATAATCGTCGGAGGTCGCCAGCCGCATGCTCTCTATCCCCTGTGTCCGCGACGGCAGCATCGAATGCGCGTCCACGCCAAAGCCGAGATACGGCTGCCGTGTCCAATATTTAAGGTTGTGCTTTGACTCAAACCCTTCACGCGCAAAGTTGGAAATTTCATACTGCTGAATCCCCGCCGCGTTCAACCGCTCGCACGCAGTCTCGTAAAAATCCGCAGTCGTGTCATCGTCCGGAACAAAGTGCGCGTGATATTTCGTCCCACCGGCAATCAACTCGCGCCCCAGCCGCGAGTCCTCATCCACTTCAAGCATGTACACGCTCATGTGCGGGACGCCCGTCGCTATTGCCTGCTCCAGAGAATATTCCCAGCTCTCGCGCGTCTGGTGCGGCAGCCCGGCAATCAAGTCAACATTGATGTTGCTGATCCCGGCCCTGCGCAGCCGTTCGATGTCGCCCAGCGTCTTCTCCCGCGTATGCAGCCGCGCCACGGACGCTGCTTCCTGATCGACAAACGACTGCACGCCCAGGCTCACGCGATTCACCCCGCGCGTGGCCAACGTTTGGATGACTTGGTCAGTCAGCGTACCCGGCGCGCACTCCACCGTGACCTCGGCCTTCGGCAAGACCTTGAATTCCTGCCGTAGCACGAAGAAAAGCTTTTTCAACTCGTCCGGCGGGAGCAGGCTGGGCGTTCCGCCGCCCATATATATTGAGTCCACAGTTTCCGGCATCGCCGCGCCCAGATCGCCGGCATGAGCGCGCAGCCACTTGATGTCCTCGGCCACCCGCTCCACGTAGCGCCCCATCTGCCCTGCGGAAAACACCCCCGACGCAAAGTTGCAATACGTGCACTTTGACTTGCAGAATGGGACCGAGATGTAAATACCGAGTGACATTCCTTCAGACGTCCATATCCTTGCCCCTGCTCGGCCAAAGCCACCATACACAAGAAGCAAATGCGACCAATGCCAATATCACGCCAAAAACCAGGCTGAAGAAAACTACAGGAACATCTGCGGATGGCTCATTACGATGACTAGAGAACTTTTCCCACAGAGTTATCGGAACTACAACTCCTGTAAAGAACGCCATCAAGCCAGCGGCCAATGAAGAAATGATGGCGTTGGATGCTCCCTGCGCTCGTCGGACGTAATAGGTCAATACTTTCAGCTTGAGGCGCATAAATCCTGCATCAATTATAGAATCAGTGTCTATGCTCAAACGCGCGGTGATTACAGGCATGGGCGTGGTCAGCCCCAACGGAATCGGAAAAACAGCATTCTGCCGGGCCATCCTGGACGGCAAAAGCGGCGTAAAACTTATTTCAAGTTTTGACACCAAAGACCTTCCCGTGAAGATCGCCGGCGAAATCCAAGACTTCAACGAGCTTGACTGGATTGAGGCGCGCGAGCGCAAGCATGTCTCGCGCTGCGTGCCGCTGGCGGTAGCGGCTTCAACGGAAGCGCTAAAAGATGCCGGCCTTGATCCCGAAAAGATGTCACTCGACGAAAAACGCGAGATCGGCGTCGTCCTGGGTACGGGCGGCGGCGCGCATGATTTTTCTGACGCGCAATACCACAAGTTTTATGCCGGCAAGGAAAAACAGATCAGCATCTTCAGTATCCCCAGCGGGACCATGGGCACCATGTCTAGTGAAGTCAGCATGCGCTTTGGTTTTCGCGGCCTGAGCCATGTGGTCACCAGCGGTTGCACTTCGTCCACTGACGGCATCGCCTACGCAACGCGCCAGCTTCAGCTCGGCACGCTGCCCATGATGCTTGTTGGCGGCGTCGATTCGCCACTGGCCTGGGGCATCCTCAAGGGCTTTACCTTTATGCGCATCATGACGGAATCATGGAACTATGCGCCGGAGCGCGGCTCGCGCCCATTCAACCTTGATCGCGATGGCTTTGTGCTAGCTGAAGGCTCATGGATGTTTGTGCTGGAAGAGTACGAACATGCCCGCGCGCGCGGCGCGCACATCTATGCCGAAATCGCCGGGTATGGCTCGACGTGTGAAGCTTTCCATCGCGTGCGCTTGCAGGAATGCGGCGAAGAGCCCGCCCGCGCCATTGGTCTGGCGATGAAAGAAGCAGGCGTCTCCGCGGAGAACATTCAGTATGTAAACCTGCACGGCACGTCGACCGACCTGAACGACCGCATTGAGACGCGCGCGCTCAAGCTGGCGCTGGGCGACCACGCTTATAAAGTCCCCATGTCGGCGCTCAAATCCCAAATTGGACACCCGCAAGGCGCCTGTGGCGCCGCAGGTGTCGCCGCTACGCTCATCGCCATGCAGCACAACCAGATTCCGCCCACCATCAACCTGGAAAAGCCCGATCCTGACTGCGATCTTGATTACGTCCCTGAAGTCGGTCGCGCCGCACAGATCGAGCACGCTGTGTGCAACTGCATCGCTTTCGGATCAAAGAACTCTGCGCTAGTGCTGCGGCGGTTAGGTTAGTTCCGCTCGTGAACTGGCCTGATGTCTCATTCATCCGCGTCGCCGCCAACGGCATCAACTTTGAGGTCGCGACCATGGGCTCGGGTGACCGTCTTGCGCTCTGCCTGCACGGCTTCCCCGAGCACGCTTATTCATGGCGAAATCAGATGCCATTGTTCGCGCGCCTCGGATATCGCGTATGGGCACCCAACCTGCGCGGCTATGGCGCAACTGATTCTCCGCGCGAAGTCTCAGCCTATCAGCCGCGCACGCTTGTTGAGGACGTTGCCTCGCTGATCAAGGCTGCCAACCCGAAAGAAACACTTGTGATCGCGCATGATCTCGGCGCTGTACTGGCA
>JBAVUZ010000257.1:0-2054 GCA_049697035.1 Candidatus Angelobacter sp.
TTGACGCCTCGGAAGATAATTTACGCGAGGCGCGTTCCGCCAGCCGCCGCGCCGTGGAGCTTGATCCCGAATCTCCTGTTACGCATGCGTCGCTCGGCCTGGCGCTGTTCTTAAGCGGCGATCATGAGGCCGCACGCGACGAATTTGAAACCGCGCTCGGGCTTTGCACTGAACTTTTCGAAGCCTATTTCTACTACGGCCGCTCGTGCTTCTCCCAAGGACAATTCGAAAAAGCTGCTGAGCTGTTTGGCCAGGCCAGCCACGCCAACCCAGCCGACTTTCAGGCGCTTTCGCTTCGTGGCCTGTGTTTCCGCGCCCTGAATCGTGAAGCCGAAGCCCGCGAGACTTTTCAGCAAACCCTGAGGAAAATCGAGAACCATTTGCAGCTGAATCCTGATGACGTGCGCGCTGTCTATATGAAATCCGGCGCTTTTGCGGGACTCGGTGATTATGCTCAGGCGCTGGAATGGTCCGACCGCGCCTTGTCCATGGATCCCGAGGAACCGTCAGTCCTTTATAACGTCGCCTGCAATTACGCGCTTATCAATGAGACGGAGAAAGCCCTCGCCTGCATTGAAAGAGCTTTTGCCAAGGGCTTTGGCCACATAGAGTGGATGGAGCATGATCCTGACTTTTTATCGGTCAGGAACCACCCGCGCTTCAAAACCCTGATGCGGGGTCTTGCTGCAGCACGGGCAGCGGGTTAACTGGTTAATCGCCGAGATTAAAAAACTAAAGCCTTATCATGGAACAACATCGATAATACTGATCCGAAAGAGCTTCAACAGAGAGATCCTCGCAAAGCCTCCACGTTCTCCCTGTAAAATAAAACTCTCATGGAACACAAAGGCGACCACTTTGACGTGCTGGTGATTGGCGCCGGCCCAACAGGCATGGCGTGTGCCATTGAGGCGCAGCGTGCCGGCTTTACTTCCGTTATGGTGGACAAGGGCTGCCTGGTGAATTCGCTGTTTCACTATCCGGCTAACATGGTTTTCTTTACCACGCCGGAGCTGCTGGAGATCGGCGACATCCCGTTCACCACGGCCAACCAGAAGCCTAACCGCTCAGAAGCGCTGGAGTATTACCGCAACGTGGCGCAGCATTACCGGCTGGACGTGCGCCAGTATCAGCGCGTGGCCAGCGTGACCGGCTATGACGGCGCGTTCAGGGTCGAAACGCAAGACCTGCATGGCCATGATCACGAATATGTGGCGCGGAAGATTGTGGTGGCAACGGGGTATTACGACCGTCCGAACTATATGGGCATACCGGGCGAGGACCTGCCCAAGGTGATGCACTACTACAAAGACCCGCACCCGTATTTTGATATGGACGTGCTGGTGATTGGGGCAAAGAATTCTGCGTCCATTGCGGCGCTCGAGCTGTGGCGACGCGGGTCACGCGTGACCATGGTGCATCGCGGGCCGGAGATTCACAGGAACGTGAAGTACTGGATCAAGCCGGACATTGAAAACAGAATCAAGAATGGCGAGGTGACGGCATACTTTAACAGCTGCGTCCTGGAGATCAGGCCTGAAGATGTGCGGATCAAGACGCCTGAAGGCGAGCGCGTTCTGAAAAATGATTTTGTCTTTGCGTTGACGGGCTATCACCCGGATTACGAATTTCTGGAGTCGGTGGGCATTGAGCTGACGCGGCCGGAGATGCGGCCGGTATGCGATCCCCTGACGTTTGAGAGTAATGTTCCGGGAATTTATGTGGCGGGCGTGGTTGTGTCAGGCGCGCGGACGAGTGAGATTTTCATCGAGAATGGGCGCTTTCACGGCAAGCAGATTGCTGACGACCTGAAGACAAAGTTGCAGGTGGCGCGGGTGAAATAGGATCGCCGGCATATTTCGTGCGATGCCGGTCATCGCCTGACTCGCCCAATCTCCTCCGCTTCCTCTGTTCCTCTGCATTGCTAGTCATAAAATTCTTTCTTTTCTGCGAAGGAGTTAGGCGGCTTGTGCCAGCAAATGGCTCACCGTGGCATGGCGCGCCGCGAGCACAGCATTGATGATTTGTCGTCCCTTTTCCGTCACTTGATAGCG
>JBAVUZ010000258.1:0-7727 GCA_049697035.1 Candidatus Angelobacter sp.
CGCGCGCCCTATAACGAACAGGACCGCCGCCAGCAGTTTGACCTGGCGATGAAACTTTACAACATGATGGGACGCATGAGCTTTGCCGTGGATTCCATGGTGAATCTGCGCGATGCTGCCAATGCGCGCGCAGCTAAACTGTCGGCAAACGATCCCTTACGCAAAAATGTGCAGGAGCTCTCGCAACAGGCTGATGCATTGCGCTCCAAGATTGTGGCCACCAAGGAAGGCGGCGCAATCACGGGTGAAGAGCGAATCCGCGAATACCTGACCAGCGTTTATGGCGACGTGAACAATTACGATGGCAAGCCCACCAATTCACAAATCGAGCGTACGGACGCGCTGGGGCGTGAACTGGATGATGTTATTAAAGAGCTGGATCAACTTGCAACCAAACAGCTGCCGGCCATCAATTCCGGCCTGCAGAAGAAGAAGCTGGAGCCCATCCAGCCTCTGACGCAACAGCAATGGGAGAAAATGCACCAGGGAAATACTGGCTCGCAGCCGGGAATGATGGGGATGCGAGAGCGCGACTAGGGATAAAAGAGGAGGAGTTCCGGCACGGAGCTCCTCTTTGGTTAAGCGCCTGCTTTATCAGCTCCCACGTCATAGTTAAGCGCTTCCAGGCCGAGAAAGCGCGCGCCTTCGCCCAATTCTTCTTCAATCCGCAGAAGCTGGTTATATTTGGCGATGCGATCCGTGCGCGATGCCGACCCGGTCTTGATCTGTCCGGCGCCGGTGGCCACGGCAAGATCAGCAATAAACGTATCTTCAGTTTCGCCAGAGCGATGCGAAATCACCGCCGTATAAGCGTTCCGCCGTGCCATGTCGATCGCGTCCAGGGTTTCGCTCACGCTGCCAATCTGGTTCACCTTGATGAGGATGGAATTGGCAATGCCTTCGTCAATGCCGCGGCTGAGGCGCTCTGTATTGGTAACAAAAAGATCGTCCCCCACCAGTTGAATCCTGTCGCCCATTTCGTCCGTCATCAGCCGCCAGCCCTTCCAGTCATCCTCCGCCAGGCCGTCTTCGATCGAAACGATTGGATACTGCCGTGCCCAATCAGCCCAGAAAGCCACCATCTCTTCTGACGACTTCACTGACTTATCTGATTTCTTGAAGACATATTTGCCTGTTCCTTTATCAAAAAATTCGCTGGCCGCGGGATCCAGCGCGATGGAAACATCCACCCCTTCGCGGAAGCCCGCTTGCTTCATGGCTTCCAAAATCAACTCAATGGCCTCTACATTGGCCTTGAGTGATGGGGCAAACCCGCCTTCATCGCCCACAGCGGTGTTATAGCCGCGCTTTTTCAGAACGGACTTGAGCGTGTGAAATATTTCCGCGCCCCATTGCAGCGCTTCAGAAAAAGTTTCCGCGCCTACGGGTATGGCCATAAATTCCTGGAAATCCACGTTGCTATCAGCATGCGCGCCGCCATTGAGTATGTTCATCATGGGCACAGGCAAAACGCTGGCGCTCACCCCGCCCAGATAGCGATAGAGCGGCGTCTTCATGGCAATGGCGCTGGCGCGGGCACAGGCCATGGACACCGCCAGAATGGAGTTAGCACCCAGCTTTGCTTTGTTGGGCGTGCCATCCAGCTCAATCATTGTATCGTCGATACGGCGCTGGTCAGCTGCGTCGAGGCCTTGCAGTGCGTCCGCGATCTTTACGTTGACGTTCTCCACCGCGTTCTGTACGCCTTTTCCCATGTAGCGATGCTGGTCGCCATCGCGAAGCTCGACTGCCTCATGTTCGCCCGTGGAAGCGCCGCTGGGAACGGCCGCACGGCCAATTGATCCGTCACCAAGAGTGACTTCGGCTTCTACCGTTGGATTTCCGCGCGAATCCAGAATCTCACGCGCGTGTACGTCAACAATGCCTGTATCCATGAGTGTCCTTGGTGGCCATAATAAAGACCAGTTGCGAAGAAGGTGATTATAAATGAGACAACTTGCGGCATCACGCTGCGACTGGGCAGCCGCAAGATGGTCGGCATTCGAATTCCGGCCATGCAAGATATTGGTGGTGAGCACAAAGGCCCATGGGCATCACATCAGGTCACGAGCCGGACTCTTTGATTTGCGTACATTGGTTCCGGATTGCCCGTGTTCCACACGTAATCCGCGACGGCTTTCTGCCGGAGGCAGCAACAAGACGACGCTACGCAAGATCTGGCTTATGAAGGATCCTAGACCTCAAAAACTGCTTACCATGGATCACCGGCTAGTTGCGGGCTGCAGCAAGGTAACAACTGCGCGGTTTGGGCGCAGCAGCAACATCGCCGTGATTCCCAGCGACATATTCTGAGTCAGGATCTCGACTATGTGGATATAGCGCTGGACCGGTATCATCAACGCGCTGGGGACAAGCAGCGGGGCCGCGCCACCTACAACCCACAATAGCGTTCCAACTGCCAGGGCTGCGGGCCAGCGCCGCATCCGCAGTGTGTAGATGATCGGCAGCGTCGCAAGTGTCATCAGTATGCCGCGCGCCAGCTCCATCACCCAGAACCATAGACCCATCTGGACGACGATCTTCTCAGCCTCAGGGTAGTATTGCCGGGTGAAGAACTGGTAGGTGATGTAGCCGAAGATCAGGTAGTAGACGACGTACGCGAGCCCGCTGAGCCCAACCATTAGGGCTATGGCACCAACCGGCCGGCGCTCCACTGTCGAAATTGAAGATTCTGCCAGCTTCAGGGCCTTCGCCAGCAAGGTCAGCACGGCTGCAACGATGAGATACATCACCATGCCGCCTGCCAGGCTGCGTCCAACTCCTTCCTTCTGGCCGGGAAAGAAGAGCACCGCTTCCGCCATTGTGCACACTGAGCCCACGATAACCAGGAGCAGGATGATCGCGCCCAATTGTCCCAGGATGGTTCGTGGCCCAAACCGTACCACTGGCACCAAAGCTGCGGCGAGGATGACTCCCGAGAGCCACCACCACGCAAAATTGTTCGCACCCAGGGCGGCAATCGCCGGGGACAACCCGCCCAGAAGACAGTAGAGTCCAATCCGCAGATTCATAATCACTCCTTCATTCTTCGCTCGTAGGCAGCGATGGATCTTCTTGCCCAGCGGAGCCGTGCTTCGTAGTCCTGAACACCGCTCTCGAGGGCCAGCCGGCCAGAGAGGGGCATCTCGTTGGCGTGAGCATGGAGGTGTTGCCGAAGACCGGGAATATAGGAAGACAGCTCCTTAGCAAACTCTCGCAGGAAGGCCAGGGTCCGCTCCGGGCCAAACGTCTGGTCCATGAAGGCAAAGCGCAGCAGCAGCTCTTCCATGCGGCGGATGATGTCATCACGAACGATCGGCTTGCTTTGCCATGTCTTAAACGACGCGAGTCCCTTGGGCGTGATCCGGAACATGCGCCGCTTTCTCAGGCCCGTTGATTTCTGCACCTGGCCTCGCACCAAGCCGCGCTCCTGCAGCCTGCGCAGTGCCGGGTAAATTGCGCCGGGACTGTCGCTGAACCCGCCAATCGGAGTCGAAGCGAAGATCTTCCTCAGGTCATAGCCGGAGAGCGCCTGCTGATGGAGCAGGCCTAGCAGCGCGTAACCGAGCACGGATTCGTAATCCATAGTACGTTGCGTATTATTACGCGGCGTACCTTTCTTTGGCAAGTCCGATTCTCATGGAAGGGACAGAATTCGATCGCGAGCGGACGGTCGCCTACACGAAAGCTATCCACAAGCGCCCTTGTGGGAATCCAAGATTAGTTGCGAGTGGATTGTCCGCAACTCAGAAATACACCTTGCGGATGGCTGGCGTAAAGGCGCCATTGGCACCCACTGCCCAGAATCAGCCATCGCTCCGCAAGTTGTCGGTGCCCAAAAACGATCAACCAAGAGCGCCACAATCCTGACTATCCGCGTTTGCCCGACTTCTGTTATGGTGAAAGTTTACTTCAGGAGATCATTCCCATGACAATTCAGCAGCAGCCGAACATTCGCCTGGTCAACGCGCCCGATTACCGCGACACCTACGCCAACTCAATACAAATCCGCGTCAGCGTGTGGGACTTTCTGCTGGTCTTTGGCCGTTTACAGCCTGTGACGGCCCAGGAAGTCGAGGTGCAGAATTTTCAGGGCATCTACCTGAGCCCGCAGCAGGCCAAAGCGTTGTTGACAATCCTGGAGCAGAACGTCCGCCAATATGAGGGCACGTTCGGTGAAATCAAGCTCGATCCCAGTATCGCGGCGCAACAGGGACAGATCAACTAACCGGCAGACACCTCACCGTGAGATGCTTAGCCATTGATCACGTCACGAACTAACGAAGCGCCAGAGTTCTCGTTCCGGCGACTTTACCCGCTGATCTTTGTCTTCATTTTTTTGCTGCACGCGCCGCTCTTGCGGCTTCCCTTCTTCTGGGATGAAGCCGGGTTCTATGTTCCTGCCGCATACGATCTGGCGCATGCTCACACTCTCATCGCCAAGACCACGCTTGATACCGGACATCCGCCACTTTCCGCGGCTTACCTTGCATTGTGGTTCTCCATCAGCGGATGGAAGCCCGCCGTGGCGCGCGTGGCCATGCTGCTGCTCGCCGCCTTTTCCCTCACGAATGTCTTTCTGCTGGCACGAAGGCTCGTCGGCACGGGCGTTGCTGTGGCCACGACCATTGCCACGGCCGTGTACCCAATCTTTTTTGTGCAGAGTTCCTTGACGCATGCCGATCTCATGGCTGCTGCATTCACGCTTTGGGGCATCAGGCTTTACATAGAGGATCGAATATGGCCCAGCCAGCTTGCATTTTGCCTTGCTGTCCTAAGCAAAGAGACTGCAGTCATAACTCCACTGGCATTTGCACTTTGGGAACTTCTCCAGCGTCGCACTGACAGAGGTCGAAACCGATTCCAGCGTGCCGGGATTGCCCTAATTCCTGTTCTACCCTTGTTGGCTTGGCTGGTTTATCACCACCATGCTACCGGAAGATTTTTTGGCAACGCCGATTTCTACCAGTACAACGTGACCCAGACGCTCAGCCCGCTGCGGTTTCTTCTCGCGCTGGTGCAACGCATATGGCATCTCTTTGGAACCATGAACATGCTGGCGCTTACCGCGGCCACCGTAGTCGCAATGTTCTTTCCGCCAGTCACTGACTTTAGCGGCGATTCCACCGTCGTGCGTCCGCGCATCGCCATCCCGGTTCAACTCCAGTTCGGGTTGATCATGCTGGCGCATCTGCTTGCATTTTCCCTGCTCGGCGGTGCGCTACTCACGCGCTATTTATTGCCTGTGTATCCGCTTGTCATCATGATCGGCATCTCAACTTTGCACCGGCGCATCAGCCGATGGGAATGGCCCGCTGCCCTGATGGTGATCGTCTTCGTGCTGGGACTCTTCTTTGATCCGCCTTACCGCTTTGCGCCCGAAGACAACCTGACTTACAAGGACTTTGTCGATCTGCACTATAAAGCCGCAAAGTTCATGGAAGAGCATGAACAAAATTCCACGGTCCTTACCGCTTGGCCGGTGACTGATGAACTCACTCGTCCGTATCTAGGCTATGTGAAGCAATCATTTCAATTTGTTCAGGTACATGATTTTACTGTTGAGGAAATGATCAAAGCCCGGCAGATGCGCTCTAGTTATCAGGTAGCTTATTTGTTCTCGACCAAGGTTGACATGCCGCCAATGATCCATTTCGAGCGCTGGGAGAAACTCAACCGACGTTTTTTCGGCTCTCACGTGGACGTATCCCCAGAATTAGCGGCGGAATTCCTCCATGCAAAAATTGTCTTTCTTGCGCGAAGCAAAGCCGAGTGGGTGGCAATTCTGGAGATGGATCAGCCATCCTCGGTAGCATCAGCCCGCTAAGCAAGATCTTGATCGACACAAACCGATGTTCGCTGATACCGCTGTTGGAACATTTGCAGCAACCATTAGCACCACAACCGCAGCAGGCCGGAAGACAGGCTGCGCACATCAAAAGCTATGAAAGTATTCTGGCCACCAATGCAGGTACATTTGCGCTGTACCAGAAATAAGCAAACACCAGTCCCGCTGATTCAATCACCCGAAACCGCCACTGCCGTTTCATGACTCTTTACCTCTCCCGCTTTTTTCTAGCCCCTGGCCTCAACTTCCACACGTGCATGGGCAAAAGGCTGTTTCTCAATGGGGGAGAGAACACGCATCTTTTTCCAGTCGTAAGCAAACTCGGTACCACAGTCGAGACACACCACATACGTTCCAGTGAGCGTGGCGGCCTCGCAGCGGCGCTGTCCTGGCTTGCTGGTCTGGGGAAAGCTGATTCGTTTATGCCAGCATCCGAACAAAGCGTCAAAAATCTTCACAAACTCCTCCCGACTGTTGCATCAAGCTAATCGCTCTTACAGCCTCACTTCTACCTGGGTTCTTCTTCAGGATCATCAGGCCCTTCAGGCCCGAGACCTTCGTTACTGTAAGTAGTGGTCTCTGCCTCGATTTCGTTTCACTTGATTTCCACATCCCGATGACACAAATTGTCATTGGTTTGTATTACGACCATCGCTTTCAATACGTTGAACGCAGGTATTTTGGATTTGTTGCATTAAGTTTCGTTGTCGCCGCAGGTACTTAAGCTTGGCGATCTTAGGAATCAATGGGTTAAATCGCGAAAAGAATTTCGCTTTGGATGCTCCAACGCGCTCATCACGGGCATTCGGTGCTGCTTAAGCTGGCTGATTGATAAAATTAGGCTTTACCCATGGAAACCATCGATCCCAACGCCGTAGGACGCCGATCGAAAGACGCAAGCCGCCCCTGGACATGGTCCATTGCCATATATTCCGGCCCTTCGCCCTTGCGCATGGCCGCCGCTGCCGGCGCTTCCAACCCAGTCATTTCCGCTGCCGACGTCACAGATGTTCCCGCACGTTTTGTCGCTGATCCATTCATGGTCAATGTCGACGGGCTGTGGCACATGTTTTTTGAAGTCCTGAATAATCAGTCCAATAAGGGAGATATTGGACGCGCCACCAGCCGCGACGGTCTCACTTGGCGCTACGAACGAATCGTCCTGCAAGAGCCGTTTCATCTTTCGTATCCATACGTGTTCCGATGGAACGACGATTTCTATATGACTCCGGAAACTCTCGGAGCTAATGCCGTGCGCCTTTATCGCGCCACTTCTTTTCCCGACCGATGGACTTTAGTCAAAGACCTGATTCCCGGCCCGCATGCTGATCCTTCAATCTTTCAGCACGGCGGAAAATGGTGGCTCTTCACCTGTCCAACGCCTCACAAGCATGACACGCTGGCTCTTTACTCAGCGGACGATCCGGCTTCAACCTGGACTGAGCATCCTTCCAGCCCAATCATTGCCGGCAATAAATCCGTCGCCCGGCCCGGCGGTCGCGTGCTCGACTATGACGGTCGCCTTCTTCGTTTTACCCAGGATTGTTATCCCACATACGGCAAGCAGGTGAGAGCTCTTGAGATCACCGAACTCACGGCGACAACCTATAAAGAGCATGAGGTGCAAGAGTCGCCAATCCTGGTACCCGACGGTAGCTCCTGGAACGCTTCAGGCATGCACCATATTGATGCGCATCGGATCAATGGATCATGGCTGGCCTGTGTCGATGGGCTCGTCGATTTCTAAAGTCACACTAAGCCGTCACTCAGGCTTCGCTGTCTTGCTGCACTCAGCCTGAAAAGAATGAGACGCCAGATCAACACACACGATCTCGGCTTTAAACGATCCCACACGGCGATTCGCGCCAAACGTGATTCC
>JBAVUZ010000259.1:0-7529 GCA_049697035.1 Candidatus Angelobacter sp.
AAGGTGCTCCGCGGCCTGCGGGTATGCGGAGTTGTCCAGCAGGATTGCGCCCAGGATCGCGCGCTCTGCATCCATGCTGGCGGGCATTCCGCGATCAAGAATACGGTCAGTAGTCGCCATCTAAAATCTCAAAATTGCTTAATGCTTTCCCCCATAATAACCTGACATAGCTAGCGAAAACAGAGAGAAGCGCATGAACACCAGAATGTCTGCTGTTGCACCCCTATTTTGGATCGCTCTGCCATTAACCTCGACCGGATCAGGGGCATGAATTTCATGGATTTATTTAAAGATTGCTAAAAAGTTTCCCTTATTAAGACAAGTGTCAGGGCACGACTTTAGTCGTGCCGTACGTGCTTCAAATTGATTCGGGCTTTAGCCCCTGCAAAAATAAAACCCGGTCTGTACCAGCCATACAGACCGGGCTAGCGGGGTGGATGTTCTTCCGTCGCTCTGTTGCCGGAGCGGCGTCTGGCAGTTCAGCAAGTTTCTCTCACGCTCATTCTTAAGAATGAGATACGGCTTTGGCCGCAGCCGGCGGCCAGAACCAACGCAGATTAAACTCCGGCCCATCCCTTGAGTGTGCCGTCAGTTCATTCGAACCGAACCTCAACTGTCGCCAGAACATTCACACTTGAGTATGGAAAATATCTACCAAGGCCTGAGCGACTTCAAGGTTTGAACAAGAGGTTCCGCAGGATTGCAGTGACTTTCCTGTGCATAACAAACCTTGTCTGTGGATGAAGGTGGAAAACTTGGGACTAATTTTCCAATGGCTTTGGAACTGGACAACCATCCGCTTACGGTTCGATGTAAATTCTGTGCACTCTTTCGCCCAGCCGCGTTAGCAATTCATACGGAATCGTTCCCGCCATCTGCGAAACCTGCTCAGGCCGCAGCATATGTCCATTGTGCGTTCCGTAGAGCAGGACTTCAGCGCCAATGCTTGCGCCGGGAATGTCCGTTAAATCAATCTGCATCTGGTCCATGCTGATGCGGCCGACAATCGGCGCAGTGCGGCCTTCCACCAGCACTTGTCCCGCGCCGGAAAGCTGCCAGGGAAGACCGTCATCATAACCAAAGGGCACAATGCCGACCTTTGTGCGGCGCGTTGCCGTGAACGTCCGGTTGTAGCCCAGCGTATCGCCGGGAGCGAATTCCTGAATGCTGGTGATGCGGCTGGTAAGGCCCACAGCAAGTTCCAGGTCAATCATCTTGCGCGCGGCCTCAGATGGATAAATCCCATAGAGACCCAGGCCAATGCGCACCATGTTGTAGTGCGCTTCAGGGAAGCGAATCGCGCCAGCGGTGTTGGCGGCATGAATCTGAAGATCATGGAAGCCATCTGCTTCCAATCCGGCGACGACCTGATTGAAAGCCGCGATCTGCTGTCGCGTGAAGTCATCAGAGGCAGGATCCTCAGCGGAGGCAAAGTGCGTACAGACGCCGGTCAACCGCATTACGCCGCTGGAACGAATGCGTTGCGCCAGTTCCACTGCGTTCGCTGGCGGCAGGCCCAGGCGATGCATACCTGTATCGATTTTCAAGTGGACATCAAGCGTGCGCCCGCTGCCTTGAAGCGCTGCAATGAACGAATCGACCAGCTCGGCAGAATAAATCACGGGCGTGAGCCGATACGTCAGCAGATTATCAACGTCTTCTCGCTCAGAAAGAAAAACCAGAATGTCCTGGTCCGCGCCGCTCTTGCGCACGGCCACACCTTCATTGGCGGACGACACGCCAACATGATGAATCCCCAGCTGCGACATCCACGAGCCCAGCTGCGCCAGCTCTGTTCCGTAAGCCAGGGCCTTGAGCATGGCGACGATATGCACCGCGCCGCCGCAATGCCGCCGGAAGCGCGCAACGTTTCCTTCAATAGCCGCAAGGTTCACCCAGAGACACCGCTGCGCGATCGCGCCGGAAAGATCGCGCACCGCCTTCACCATTCCGGCATTGCGTGGACCTTTAAACAGCACCGTGTCGCCCGGGCGCAGCAGCGGAAGCAGTCGGTCTTTCAGTTCGTCAGCTGAGTTCACTTGCTCGACATTACCTTCCGGCCGGACGCGCTTGTATCCCTCCGCTGTCGTAGACAGCTCACCATTGCCGACAAGAAAAAGATGGCTGAATCCACATTCTGCAGCCTGCGCGCCAACCTGCGCATGTTCGCGCGCAGAGTTGGAGCCCAGCTCGCGCATGCCGGCAAAGGCAAACATCTTTCTGCCGTTGCGCGAAGCGCCAAGCGTGGCCGAACGCAACGCCGCATGCACGGAGATTGGATCAGAGCTGTAACCATCGTTGATGATGCGAATGCCCTGCGGCGACGACCACAGCTCCATGCGCGTAGAGGTCGGAGCATAGTAGGCCAGTGCTGCCGCAATCTCCTCCAGCGGCACGCCCAGAAGATGAGCAGCCGTCGCGGCAAAGCGAATGTCAGCAATGATCTCTGGCGAGCGCGTCTTTACCGTCACGCTGCGCGAGCCTTGCGACTGAACGCTCAATTCCAGCACCTGTCCTTCCGCGGTGAGCGACAATGGCTTCAGCGAGAGCAATTCATTCTTCCCGCCGATCCAGTGAATCTGGTATTGGATCTTTTTTGCCGGCGCGTCAAGCGTTGGCTCGCCAGAAGGCAGCAGCAGCCAGCCATCTTTTGGAATGCGCTCGAACAGCTTCATCTTTTCTTGTGCGATGCCTTCACGGTTGCCAAATGCGGCCACGTGCGCCAACCCAACGTTCGTAAGAATCCCGTAGTCCGGCCGCGCAATCTCTTCCAGCGCCGCCATTTCTCCCGGCGCAGAAATTCCGACTTCAAGAATCGCCAGTGGCTCAGGTTTCTCCGCAGAAAGCACAGCCAGCGGAAGTCCAAGCTGGCTGTTGTAACTGCCGGGCGAAGCCAGTACCTGCCTGCCTGCAAGCAAAGTCTTCAACGCATCTTTGACGATGGTCTTACCGTTGCTTCCGGTGATCGCCAGCACGCGCTGAAAGTATTCCCGACGATGCCACCGCGCCAGAGCTTGCAGTCCGCGTAGCGGATCAGGGACCACGATTACCGGCCAACCAGGATCAATCGCCGCGCCGGCCAGCCGGTCTTGTGCAATCAGAGCAGCGCTTGCGCCGTTGCGGAACGCATCAGACAGAAAGAGGTGCCCGTCCGTCTGCTGGCCTTTCAGCGCAACAAACAGTGCCCCCGGAGCAGCGCCGCGCGAGTCGGTGCAGATGCGATCGATCGTTAGAGAAGCGGAGACGAGCGACGAAGAAGCGCCACGCAGTTCACCACCGATTTCATGGGCAATACGCTCAAGTTTTGTCGGAATCAAATGCTTTGCGCTCCGGTATGCACAGTGTACGGGATTTCACTTAGACGCGGCAGCCGCGCATCCGGCCGGGCATCAGAAAAGTACTCTGCATCATTTAGAATTAAGACTAGAACTCTTCATAAAAACTGATGGCCAGCATTTATCAAAAATGGATGTATGCGTGGGAGACCCGTCTCACCACGCGCGATACAAACCGTGTAGTTCGTCCGCTGGAATGGGGCATGGAGTGGGCGCGCCGCTGGCCCCTGGTCAACGGCAACTTTCCCAGCTCAGAGGAGCATTTTGAAAGATACCTGCACGAGCTAAATGACCATATTGTCGCCAACAGTGACGAGTTTTTTGCGTACAAAACTCCAGATGACTTCCGCCTTGAGACGCGCAAGATCGAGCTGTTTCCTACCGGCAGCAACGCCAATGACAAAGTTCCAAAGGGCGATGGCACGTTCCTGCGCTTCACTTCGCCCGCGCCGTCTCTGCACCCTGAGAATGATCTGGTAAATGCCCGCTGGTTCCCGGTAAAAGGGAATCGCGCCGTGATCGTGTTGCCGCACTGGAACGCCAACGGCATTGCTTACAACGCGCTTGGGCCGATCCTGAACCGCTTTGGCATTTCCATGTTGCGCCTGAGCAAGCCGTATCACGATATTCGCCGCCCGCAGGAGACTGCCCGCTCTGACTATGCTGTCTCGCCCAACATCTGCCGCACGCTCGATGCCGCCCGTCAGGCCGTGG
Organism: Candidatus Angelobacter sp.; assembly: GCA_049697035.1. Classification (GTDB taxonomy): domain Bacteria; phylum Acidobacteriota; class Terriglobia; order Terriglobales; family Acidobacteriaceae; genus Angelobacter. The sequence continues at coordinate 4,050 of JBAVUZ010000259.1, forward strand.
TGGACGTTCGTGCCTGCATTGACTGGCTTTATTCGCAGGGTAAAGATCATGTGGGAATCGTAGGCACTAGTTTGGGATCGTGCTACTCATTTCTTGCCGCCGCGCATGATCCGCGATTGAAAGTGAATGTCTTCAACCACGCTTCCACTTACATGGCGGACGTTGTGTGGACAGGCCAATCAACGCGCCATGTCCGTGAAGGACTGGAGCGCGACGGCATTACCCTGGAAAGCCTGCGGCAGTCATGGAAGTGCGTGAGCCCCATGGCGTATTTTGACAAGTTTGCCCGCTATCCTAAAAAGAACTTGCTGATTTACGCGCGTTACGATCTCACTTTTTTGCCGGAGCTCTCCCGTGAAGCTGAAGCAGGGTTCCGCAAATATGGTGCCGATCTAAAAACTGTGGTCCTGCCGTGCGGCCATTACACCACTGGTGAAACGCCATTCAAATATATGGATGGCTACCACATGGTGCGATTCCTGGTAAAGAATCTCTAAGAGCAAAGCTGCTGAAGCAAAGCTGCTGAAGCAAAGCCCAAGTTGCTGGCTATGAGAGTGTCCGACGATTTTGCTGTTGCATCAAACCCGCGGACGAAAAGTTCCCTCCAATAGGCAGAACATCAAAAGGAGCTGTCGAATGAAGTTGCTGTCGTTCCTGGGAGCAGTGGGTCTTGGAATCTTTTCCGGAGCATGGATCATCGCGTCACGCCGCCGTCGGGCGGACGTGAACAGGTCATTCAATGGACCGACGATCAATATTAATGAGGCCAGTCAGCAGGAAATTACGCAGGCCTTGGGACTGGATGCTGAGATTGCGGAGCGGATCGTGGAGCAACGGCCTTATCCCAGCAAGATTGATCTTCTGGGCCGCATGGTTGTTCCGGAAGAAATCTACAACTCCATCAAGCACCGCATCAGCTATAAAGCTTCTTAATGTCACTTATTTGTTTTTCCAGACGGGCTTGCGTTTCTCAATCACTGCGCGCAAGCCTTCCTGGACGTCTTCCAGGTTCATCAGTTCGTTGAGGTAGAGGTCCTGTGAAGTCTTCATGGCTTCTTTGAGCGGCCGACCAATGGAGCTGCTGATCACGCGCTTGGTTACTTCCAGCACCGGGCCGCTGAATTCGCCAATGCGGGCGATCAAGGCGTCCACGTGCTTTTGCAGGTCTGCTTCCGGAACCACCTTGTTCACAAAGCCGAAGTTAAGGGCTTCCTCGGCGGAAAGCGCTTCGCCGGTGAGAATGAGCTCATAAGTTTTTTTGGTGCCGATAAGCTGCGGCAACATCACGGCGGCAAACGGTGGAAACACGCCCAGCTTCACCTCCGGCTGCGCGAACTTGGCTTTCGGCGTCGCCAAGACGACGTCGGCAAAACCCACCAGCTCTGATCCCGCTCCAATGGCCGGCCCGTTCACTACAACGACAACTGGCTTGGAGATATCTACCATCGCCTGAAAGACGCGGGTAAAAGCGTCCAGGGTCTGGAACACACGGTCGGGGCGCGAATCTTCCAGTGAAATGCCGGCGGAAAATGCCTGCTGTGAAGACTGCAGCAAAATGGCCTTCACGTCGGCACGGCCGTTGAGGCTTTCAATCGCCTCGGCCATCTCTTTCATCATTGGCACGGTCAGCACATTGTGCGGAGCGTGGTTCAGCGTGAGCCGCGCGATGGAATCCACCACATCGAATTGAATGTATTTATAGCTTGGCGCCGGGACTCGAGTGTCGCCGGTTAGATCAGGTTCTGTTTGCGCGGGCCGTGTGGCCATAATCACCTCAATTGCGAATGTGGGGGAGGATGTGAGCGTGATTATCCGCTGAGAAGCCGCCTAAATACAAGCAGGCAATCGCCTTATGGGGTATCGCAAGTGCATGCTGGGCCGGGCGGCGGGCAGCATCCGGAAGGCGTTGTCCTTCTGGTGCGTGTTTGATTCTCTATATTGACAAGCTTGCTTTTTGAGCGTTAGTTTTTACTCCGAGTGAAATCTCAAAATAAGGACGGTCGTTACCATGAGGAAATTCTCCAGGCTGTTTGCGCTAACGGTTATTTTGGGCCTCCTGAGCGTGCCTATCACCGCTGTCGCAAGTTACGATGACGATGATCAGCCGCACATGCAGGCTGCGTTGGAAGCCTTACAGCAGGCCAAGCATCATTTAGAACAAGCCAAGCATGATAAAGGTGGTCATCGTGTGGCGGCCATCAAGGCCATCGATTCCGCCATCACTCATGTGAAAGCCGGCATGGAGTCCGGTGAAAAGCATGAAGGCAAAAAGTAAGTTAGGCCCTTAAATTCAGTTTGACCCCAAGAGCCGGCCCTCGAGTCGGCTCTTCTGATTTATAGCTGCTGCTCAACTCCACCTTCAGTAAAATAAGTTCATGAAAATTGCACTGGGCGCGGATCACGCCGGCTACCAACTCAAAGACCAGATCAAGCAACATCTGGAGCAGCAGGGTATTAGCGTGCGCGATGAGGGAACTTCGTCACCGGAGTCCGTTGACTATCCTGACTATGCCCGTGCCGTGGCGCATGACGTGAGTGAGCAGCGCGCTGATCTAGGCATCCTGGTCTGCGGCAGCGGCATTGGCATGGCGATTACCGCCAACAAAGTCGATGGCATCCGCGCCGCCAATGTCAGTACTGAATATGAAGCCCAGATGAGCCGTGAGCATAACAACGCCAACGTTCTCGCGCTGGGCGCTCGCATCATCAGCGCCGATGAAGCTTTTCGCATCGTCGATAAATGGCTGGCGGCGCAGTTTGCCGCTGGCCGCCATGAGCGCCGCGTGGAAAAGATCATGGCCATTGAAAAAGAAGAGGACGCCGCCGGGGCTTCAGGGGTCACTAACGCCTTCCAGGGGTCATTAAGGAAGGATCAGTGATGAGGGACCACTGATGCATCACTTATGGTCACAAGGTGATTACGAAATAAGCACCGATCCATCGCGGATCGATGCCGTGATGGTGCATGAGTTCCTGACCAACTCTTACTGGGCAAAAGGTATTCCAATTGAAGCGGTCCGGCTGTCCATAGAAAACTCCATTCCATTTGGCGTGTATCACGGCCAGCAGTTAGTCGGTTTTGCGCGCATCATCTCTGATCGCGCCACATTCGCTTATCTGGCCGACGTTTTCATTCTGCCGTCCCATCGCGGTCGAGGGCTTTCCCGGTGGCTGATGGAGTGCATCGTCAGTCACCCGGACCTGCAGGGCCTTCGTCGCTGGATGCTGGCTACACAGGGCGCTCATGCGCTGTATGCCAAATTTGGTTTCACTCCTCTCAAGAGCCCGCAATCATGGATGGAGATCCATCGTCCTGATGTTTATGCAAGAAGCGGCGGAGAAGCCGTTCCTAAAAAATAGGAGATTGAACATGAGCGATTGCCGCTGTGGCAAGTTCCTGTCTGCATCAGACGCATCTCATACAAGTTGGAGATATCTGGTCGGCAGAAATTGGCCTTTCAAACCAATGCTGTGCTCAAG
>JBAVUZ010000260.1:0-7030 GCA_049697035.1 Candidatus Angelobacter sp.
ACTGTAGATAGCGGTCTCTCGAAATTCGTGTGTTCTGAAAAGGAAAACGTCCGACATAGAATTCTATGTCTTCCAGAGTTTCTAGGGAGTGCGTGATTTCCAGGAACGCCTTGAACACTTTCCCAAAATAAAGTGCTCTGCCAGTAGGCTTCGCGGATGTTTCTCGGGGGCCGTCAAGATCGAACAAATGGTTCCAGAGTGCTTGTCCCGCCTCTTTATTTTTCGCCTCAGTCAAGGGCTTTATGATTAAAGTAGCGGCCTCAAGCATCGCATATTGAAATTTTTCAAAGCCTTTCATCTCTGGAACCCTGTCTTCTAACACCTGTGTATCAAACGCAGAACGTCCAAATCCTACTTCAACCCCTTGGCCGCGGCCAGCATCTCGTCGGCCTTGGCGCGGATGCGGATGTCCTCAGTGAAGTTGGTCCAGCGCACGGTGCCGGAGGTATCCACCAGGAACTCTGCCGGTCGGGCAATGCCACTGTGTTCAGGCTTGCCGCCTTTGTGCATTAGGTTGTAGCGGCAGCCGGTTAGAGATATTTCTCCCTTAACACCGCCGCATGGTGCGTTACATGCCCGGCCACGATGTACGCGCAGGCCCTCACCGTAAACGGATTGCCGCTGGCAACGCCCGTGCGCCGCCACGCTTCTTCAGGAAGATTGCGGAAGAATGAAATGGTGGCGAGGCGAATTTCACGAAATTCCTCCACATGCCGCGCCCACGGGACATCGTCTGATCCGGCCGCGGCCACGGCAATGTCCTGGTCAAAGCTGGGTTGCGCCGTGTCAAAATTGCGGGCGAACCACAAGGCACGCATCAGGAAGACGCGCTCGGTATCGTTCACGTGGCCCCACATCTGCCGGATACTCCATTTCTCCGGCGCATAACGATAAAGAGACTTTTCTTCCGTTATGCCGCGCAGAAACGGCAGAGTTTCATCCAACTGGCGCTGCAGCGTGCGGAGAATGTCATCGCCGGTAACGCGGTTGATGTAGCCGAAATAATACGGTGCGGCTTCGGTGGTTTCAGGGCGGCCGATGATGGAGGTGATCATGGAAATAATGTTAGCAGCCTGGGACGGACGGTGGCATAGGGATCGCATCTGCATGGATGGGGCCTTGTGGCGATCCTTGTTTTGCGTTCCGATCCTCACTTCTTCTCCGCTCCTCCGCAACGCCACGGAGAGAGGCCAGAGTCTGAAGATTTCGCTATCGCTCTGAGGCATTATCTGATCAGTGTAATCAGTGTGAATCAGTGGTGAGGTTGTTCTTCTCCGCGCCTCAGCGCCTCCGCGGTGAGTTTTTGATTTTTGCTGGTTATGAGCAATTGTTGAGTGGCTACTGCTTGCGCCGTTTGCCGCCGATCATGAAAAATGGCCTGATCATGTTTCGCCGCAAAGCGTCGTCAGCAAAACCCGAACCGGAGCCGATGCAAGCCACCAGCGGACGGATTGAGATCGAGCGCCAGGGCCATGTGGCTTACCTGGAATACACGCTGGCCGGGAAAATCCTGCAGCTTATCCATAGTGAAGTTCCGCAGGCGTTGCGGGGACAAGGCCTGGGCGCTGAGCTGGCGCATTCGGCGTTTGAGTGGGCCCGCGAACAGGGCCTGAAGGTTGACGTGATCTGCCCTTCCGTCGCCGAATACCTGGCCAAACATCCTGAATATGCTGATCTGGTACTCTGATCCGATTAAGACCGCTATGCAATTGATTGCAGAGGGTTTCCGGGTACGAATTTATAAGAATCCTTAATTTGTCGTCTTGTAACCGGGTGAAACGGCCAAAGGTCGATCATAAGAATTTATTAATAAAGAGACGGTTCTTCCCTGGTGAGCTTATGATGTGCACGTCCAAACTGCGCTGTGACCATAACATTGTTCAGAACACCTCAATCTCCATCGCTTCTCCAACATTAAAGTTATTAATCTTCTAGGCCAATCTATATTTCCCCGGCTATTTTGTACTCGCATTCCAGCCCTTCCGGAACCTCAAGGCTGGAAAAGACCACTAAGAGTCACCGTTCAGGCCAAATTGCGTACCGACTGAAACCAACCGGCTCGTGCCAGTACGCCTGACGTGTGTCTAAATCAAGGAGCCTCATCTAAATGAAAAAGAGTCGACGCGATATTTTGAAGTTCGGTGCGATGGCGGGTGCGGGATTGGTTATCCCCAAATTTGCTTCCGCACAGACAGTCAATACCCGGGTCCACACGCAAGGCGGTGTCACGTTTCATGGACACGTCCAGCATCCGCTTGGACAACTCAAAACTGCGGCCACGCAGGGCCTGCTTACTCCCTTCGTGGACCAGCTGCCGATCATGCCGGTGATCCACCCTGATCCCAACGGCGTAACCCATATCAGGATGCTGCCTGCGTTGCAAAAGGTGCACCGTGATCTGCCGGCCACTCCCATCTGGGGCTACAACGGCATCTGGCCGGGACCGACGATGGAAGTCCGCAGCGGCGTTCCGGTAAAGATCAAGTACCACAATGACGCTTTGCCCACAACGCATCCGCTGTCGGTAGACTTTACCCTCCACGGATCGGAAGCCGACAAGCCGCAGGTGCGCAACGTGGTCCATCTCCACGGCGCCAAGATCCTGCCTGAAAGCGATGGCTATCCTGAAGCATGGATTTCTCCCGATGGCATCACTGGCCCGGTGTTGTTCAACCCTGACGCGTTTGTCTATCCCAATGACCAGCAGTCCACCATGCTCTGGTATCACGACCACACGCTGGGCATCACGCGCCTCAACATGATTCAGGGCCTGGCCGGCGCGTATCTGATCCGTGACGCTGTGGAAGATTCCCTGAACCTTCCCAAGGGACAGTTCGAAATCCCGCTGATCATGCAGGACCGGTTGTTCAATCCTGACGGCACGCTGCTTTATCCCACTGCTGATGGCGGAACACACCAGTTCTGGATTCCGGAGTTCTTTGGCGACACCATGTGCGTGAACGGCAAGGCGTGGCCGGTGATTGACATTGAGCCGCGGCGCTATCGCCTGCGCATGCTCAATGGCTGCAACGCGCGCTTCCTGAACATGAACCTGGTCATGACGGATGCCAACGGCGTAGCTCATGGCATGGCGGGTCCGCAGTTCAACGTGATCGGGACCGATGGCGGCCTGTTGCCTGCTCCCGTGGCATTGACCACGCTGCTGCAACTGCCGGCGGAGCGCTTTGACGTGATCGTGGACTTTACCGGCAAAGCGGGCAAGAACTTTGTGCTCACCAACAACGCTCCCGCGCCATTCCCCGGCGGTGGAGAAGTTGTGCCCACGCAGATCATGATGTTCCGCGTTTCCAAGCCGTTGTCGTCGAAGGACACCAGCACGATTCCGCAGGTGCTGAACCCCACGCCGATGAACATTAATCCGCAATCCGCAGTGAAGTCGCGCGACCTGATCCTTACGGAACTTGATCGCGCTTCAGACGGGTTCCCGATCATCGGGCTGCTCGACAACAAAAACTGGGACGATCCGGTCACTGAAGATCCGAAAGCTGGTTCCACGGAAATCTGGAACCTGATCAACGATACCGGTGACGCTCACCCCAAACACATCCATCTGGTGCAGTTCCAGGTGCTGAGCCGGAGGCCGTTTGACCAGACCACATTCGACAACACCGGACAGCTTGTATTTACCGGCCCGCCGCAGGCCCCGTTCCCGGAAGAAGTGAACGCCGCCAAAGACGTGGTGAAGTCCTTCCCGGGCACTGTGACCCAGCTGATCATGAAGTTTGATCTGCCAACAGGGACGCAGGTCATTCCCGGCAACCGCTACAAGTTCGTGTGGCATTGCCACATCCTTGAGCATGAAGACAACGAAATGATGCGTCCAATGGACATCATTGGATGAATCGAGCGCCGGGCACGCGGCCGGTTTGCGCAGTTTGCAGCCGGCCGCGGCTTGCGGCATTTCAAGAACATCGATCTTCCGGGTGTGTGGCGAGCGGGCGCCACACAATATTTTTCATAAGTCGTTATCAAACAAGCACAGGGACTACCCATGAAATTTCGCGCATTCATTACTCTCATCGGTTTCATATTTGCGGGTTCGCTTTACGCGCAGGACCAGCCTGCTCCTGTCGCGCTGCCCGTGCCGGACATCGAAGTGGTAAACCAAGATGGCCGGCACGTGCGTTTCAACAGCCAGGTGGTTGAGGGGCGCATTGCTATTGTTACGGGATTCTTTACCAACTGCAGCTCCATGTGTCCTTTTACGCAGGAAAAACTTGCCCAGGTAGCCAAGCTGCTGGGGCCGCGGCTGGGGAAAGACGTGGTCATCATTTCCGTGAGCGTGGATCCGGAGAACGACACGCCCGCGCGGATGAAAGACTGGGCAGAAAAGTTCCACACCGGCCCCGGATGGACGCTGCTGAGCGGTAATCGCGCAGACGTGGATACGCTGTTGAAGTCTCTTGGTCTGTTTGTTGAACTGCGGCAGCGGCACCAGTCAGCTCTGATGATCGGCAACACGGCCAGCGGCTGGGTAAGAATCAGTTCTTGGACGCCTTCAGAAAAACTGGCCAAGCTTGCGGAATCAATGTCATCAGCAAGGCCGGTGGCGAATGCGGGTCTTCATCGCCAGTGAGATAATGTCCGTGGCGGCGGCGCGCGTTTTACCAATTGTGCGCAGAGCGTCCCTAATGACCGGAGCCTATTCGTTTATCTGCGATTACTCCTCTACTGACGCGCTGTGCGCGCGCCTGAACCAGGTGGGCTGGCACTGGCAAGTGGGTGACAGCTATTGGTACGGCGATTACGTGGTCACTCGACCGTTTCCCGGAGTACGTATTCGCATCGTGGATTTCCCCACCAAGACGGAAACTGGATATCGCTACGATTCCGACGTACGCCTGGGCAAAGAATGCACAACGCCAATTGAAGAAATCGACGCCGCCTACCGCAAAATACTGGCGCAAATTCCGGCGTGTGACATTCAGGAAATTGAAACGTTTGATTGAGCGATAGGATGGAGTCGCCGGGAGCCACGCCCTGCATGAAGCTGATACCGGCGATGTTCTTCTGTCACCGCCCACCTCCATCCCCTTTGTATTTCTGCGACGGGTCAACGACAGCGTCCGCTCAGCCACTTTGCGCGTGGAAACCGGCGACTCGTCACGCCACCAGATCGACCGATGTCCGCGAAGTCAAAAAAGAAGAAACGTGTCTCCGCCGCGCTCAGCATGCCGCTGAATATCTGATGGAAGCCATATAAGCCGAGCCCGATTCGCCGCCGCTGATGAAAGCTGCATTCCGCCGCAACGTCTCAAAATCTATTACCGACAATTCCGGCCCTCGCTGCACGCTGCCGTCCCAAATTTCATCAGCGAAAATCCGTGTGATCCGTAATCAGCGGTAGGGTCTTCCTGATCAGTGAAAATCCCTGTTATCAGCGTCATCAGCGGTAAGGTTTTGTTCCTGCGCTCTTTCGCGTCCTTTGCGGTAAACATGGTTCTCAAAAACAAAAAAGCGCACCCCGCGAGGGTGCGCTCTTTGTCCGCTCACGCCGGATTCAGTTCTTTATAAATTTCTGCGGAAACTGCTTTTCAATTCCGCCGCTCAGCAAGTCTGCCAGACCAAGAATATGCACATGCACTTTGTCATAGTCCTGGACGTCGGCAGTAAAGTTTCCTTGCAGGTGGTCCACGGCTTCCTGCAACGTCAGGTCCAGATGCATCTTCATATCGGCTTTCATCACAGCCAGCGGCCAGTTCACCGGGTTGGCGTTGCTTAGAAAGGTTGCGATCTCATCGGCATTGGCGTACCACTTTGCCGACGCATCGGCGATCGCGGCTTGATCGCCTGATTGTGCGGCTGCAATCAAAGCCGCCGCGCCAAGAATGTGGTCTTTAAGCAGCGCAGTCAGTTGTGCGCCGGCGGCATCGCCATAAAATCCGGCCATCGCATTTCCAATGTCAGTCTGGTTCTGGAGCAGACGCTGCGTAGTGGCGGCTTTATCCGGCAGGTTTGCTTCTGCGCTAACGATAAAGAGACGCGTCCATGTAATGTGGTCTTCCCATAGCTTGCGCATGGCATTGTTGAAATCGTCTTGTGTAATCTTCTGGTTCTGTGGTTTCGGCCTGGCGAGCACCGGCGCAGGCAATGCCAGCACCATTGCACCCGCTAAGAATGCCGCCAGCACGCGGCCTGAGATATTGTTTTTCCTGCCGTTCATCGTGACCCCTTTCAATAGATAGGTTGGCACTAATTGACTTGAGCCATAGAGTCCAGGACAGGCAGGCAGGTTACAGCTTTTGTGCGCTAAAAACGCCGTCTCAGTTCCATTATGGAACGGCTGGAAGGGAAGCAAATGAGTCGTTCAAGATCCGTTGGCGACAATCCCATCTCCTGCTGAACGCTGCTATTCCACCGCTCATCAGTGAAAATCCGTGTCATCAGTGTCATCAGTGTCATCGATGTGATCAGTGGTAGGGTTTGGCTCTGTACAAGAATCAACTCACATGACTGATCTGCATTCCCGCATCCTGCCGCCTGACTCTTGCACCTTGCGACATATGTCAGTCACAAATGATTGAAGAGCTTTCCATGTTAGGCATCGATTCGGAAACCTCGCGGCGCGGGCCCGGCCACATCACTTCAAATCTGGTATGCTGCCATTCTCCGGCGGCGGCACGTAGCTGCCTTTGCGGCGCATTTCCGCGATCCACTCCTTTTGCGGATAATCTGATGCCAGCAGCCTGCCAACTTCTTTCTCCACGTCATACGCCACCCGGCGGATGGCCGGCTTTCCATCGTCGATCAGCAGATAAGACGCGCGCGGATCGCCATTGTAGGGCGAGCCTACGCTGCCGGTGTTACAAACTGTCATGCTTCCGACTTTGCGTATGAACGGCCGATGGATGTGGCAGTAAACCACAATCTCGGCGTTCAGCGGGGCGTAAGCATTCTGCAGTTCGGCATCCTCTGCCGTATCCATGGGAGCGCGCCACAAATTGCCGGGACTTGCGTGCATGAGCGCCAGATTTTCATGTCGAAACTCAGCAGGTAGAGCGCGTAGCCA
>JBAVUZ010000261.1:0-4201 GCA_049697035.1 Candidatus Angelobacter sp.
GGTGGGGGTGGGGTATTATTCTTAGCGTGCGGGAAGGTTAAACCAAATATTTGTATTCATGGCTAAGAAGAACCACAGGAAGAGACGCAATCAGAAACCGGCTGGTCAGTCAGATGCTAAGACTGACAAAGTCATGGTTGAAATCAAGCCTGCAGAGAAAACTCATTGGCTCGATAGAAACCGAGTGCTGGTCATACTGACTGCATGCATTCTCATGACCTATCTGGTAGGGAATTATTTTTCGTCTCACCAACTGGGTGTTTCCCGGGACGCCGCGAGAAATGATCAAAGGCCATGGATCGCCGTAAAAGCATTTTCGGTAAGCCGTTTTGAAGTGGGTGAGCCTTTAAATATTGGGGTTATTGTTTCAAACCCAGGCAAAACGCCCGCTGTGACACCGGATTCAGCTTCTTCATTACTGATTAAGCCGGCAAATGCACCACTTACTTTCGCCGATCTATGTTCTATCAAAAGAACTTCGAAGGCGGATCTCTCACCAGGCGTGGAAAACACATTAATGTTAACGTCCGAAAACGATTCGCTGGATCAGGTAACTAAAGATGAAATCATGGCAGGCCATAAAACTGTTGTTCTGTACGGCTTTATAACTTATCGAGATGTCAATGCTGACAACCATCACACTGACTTTTGCGGTCAATTGGAACCTTCAAAAGGGCAGATGCGGTTTTCGTCCTGTTATTTCAAGAGCAAATGTGCGGACACCGGAGAGTACTGAATTTCAGCAGATTGGAATTACAGACTAGAAGAACGCCCCATTTGTCTAGAGCCATAACAAGCACGATTAATCTGCTGAAGCTGGGTAAGCGTGACGCTGTCGGCGAGTATTATGGGATACTTACGCGACCATGTCTAGGCAAAACAGGCGTTCCCACGGCAACCACTTCCGCCTCTTTGCATATCACATAGCGAAAGAGGAGAATCCCGTGCCTATTGATCCAGTGTGCCAAACGGAACTGAGTTGGTGGTAAAAAATACCTGTGGACTTACGAGTCATTAACGTTCTCTACCTTGGCCGCGTGGATTATTCCATCGCTCTGGAACTACAGCAGACGCTCGTTCGTCTGGTGAAAGAAGGACGCATCAGCCACACGCTGCTGCTGCTGGAGCATCCGCCGGTAATCACGCTCGGCCGCAATGCCGGAGCGCAGAACATCGTTGCTTCGCGCGAGTTTCTTGCCACTAATGGAGTTGAGCTACATGAGACTGATCGCGGTGGTGACGTAACCTTTCATGGCCCCGGCCAGCTTGTTGGTTATCCCATTTTTGATCTGCGCGCTTTTGAGCCGCGCATTGGCGCTGTTGATTTTGTTCGTAAGCTGGAAGAAGTCCTGATCCGCACCTGCGGTGATCTGGGCGTAGTCACGGAACGCATTCCCGGACTTACCGGTGTATGGACGCAGAATGATCCGCCGGGGAAGATCGCCGCCATTGGCGTTCATATTTCGCGCGCGGTCACCTCGCACGGCTTTGCCCTGAACGTGAACACAAATCTTGATTACTTCAAGCTGATCGTCCCGTGCGGGATATCCGACAAGCCTGTGACCTCGTTAGAGCATGAGATGGCACAGAGCTCCCTTAGTCACGACCGCAAAGTGCCGCCGCTTGAAGATCTGGCGCAGCAGGTGGCCCGCAACTTCGGGCGCGTGTTTGAAGCGCAGACACTCTGGCTGGAGTCTCTGGACGCCTTATTTGCCTCGTCCGCAACATCGGATCACGATACAACCCCTGCCAACCAGGACTCGCCCGCCCGCGCCCCCAAAGAAATTCGCGAACTTGGCGAAGAAAAAGACATCTTTCTCGCCTGACTGCACAACGCCCGTGGCGGCAACTTTCATCCTATTAACAGCCATGCCCGCCGAACATCGCAAGCCCTATCTTGACGCCCATGAGCAGGTCCGCAAATCCGGCGGCCTCAACCTGTGGTTCAGCCGTTTTGCCAGCAGCACCGCTCAGGTGGTTGGGCATCCTTATATGTTTCTGGCCGCGGTGATTATTCTGGTGATCTGGGCGGCGAGCGGGCCAGTCTTCCATTTTTCTGACACATGGCAGCTCATCATTAACACAGGCACAACCATCATTACATTTCTCGTCGTCTTTCTCATTCAGAACACGCAAAATCGAGATGCCAAGGCGCTGCACCTGAAGCTGGATGAACTGATCCGCTCACACCATCCCGCCAATGACGATCTGATCGACATCCAGAAGCTTTCCGATGAAGAGCTGGATGAACTGGAAAAGCGCTACGAGAGAATTCGCAAGGCATGTGAAGCTCGGCGCGCAGGCAAGCCACCTCAAATCGTGGCGAAGCATGATTCAAAGAATGTCGCAAAGCAGAACACTCCTGCTACAGCCAAACAGAAGACCCCAGTCGCCTGACTCCATGCTCCCGCGCCGTAGGCGTGCTTTATAAGGCTCGTGATACAACCTCAGAAAGCAAAGCTTTACGTCGGCACGGCCGGGTGGAACGTTCCGGGCATTCACGCGCGGCATTTTGATAGTGAAGGGACCCACCTCGTTCGCTATAGCCGCAGACTGAATTGCGCAGAGATCAATTCCTGTTTTTATCGCGAGCATAAGACGGAAACCTACCGCAAGTGGGCGGCATCGGTTCCGGCGGATTTTCGTTTTGCCGTAAAGGCCCCGCGAACGATCACCCATGAAGGCGGATTGCGCGTTCAAGGGCAGGAAACGTTACAACGCTTCCTGCATCAGACCAGCGCGCTTGGCGAAAAGCGTGGCCCTGTACTTTTGCAGGTGCCGCCCAGTCTGGTATTTGATAAAGTCGCAACGCTGTCTTTCTTCAGCATGTTTCGCGGGCTTTATGATGGACCGGCTGTTTTGGAACCACGGCACGTAAGCTGGTTTGGTGCGGAGCCTGATTCCATATTGCGGGAATTTCATGTAGCGCGCGTGGCAGCTGATCCAGCCCTGGCGCCGGAAGCCGCGCAACCTTCAGGCTGGCCGGAGCCGGTTTATTTTCGTCTTCATGGATCGCCCAGACGCTACTACTCCGCTTATTCTGAGAAATTTATGTCTCTGCTGGCGGAAAATTTACGGCAACTTTCAACCACAGCGTGGTGCATCTTTGATAACACTGCCTCCGGCGCGGCCCTGGCAAACGCGCTGGAACTGATTGCGCGGATATAGAAATCCTTAACGTTTCCGCGATGTTATGAACCAATCACCCGAGTGCTAAACTAATGAGGTCGTATGCCTTCGAAACCCAAACCTGACAAGAATGCCAAGACGTCCGCAAGAAAATCTTCATCCAATGGCAATCGTAATAACGGCGGCGCGGGGAATGGACGCTCCGCGGCCAGAGGCTCCCATTACAACGTTCGCGTGAACCAGTACGGCATCCCAGACTGGCGTCTGGAGCAGCCGGAATTTGAAGTCCGCGAAGTCACTGACGGTCCCGAGATCCATTACGAGATCAAAGGCAAGCTCAACACGCCTGTGCCGCCCATCCGCGAATCGAAATACTTGAACAAAGAGCAGCACCTTGAGCTTTACCGCTGGATGGTGATGAATCGCCGCATGGAAGTGGCGTTGGAAAATCTCTACAAGCAGAGCAAAGTTGTGGGCGGCGTTTATTTTGGCCTGGGACAGGAAGCCTGCTCGTGCGCTTCGGCTTACGCGCTGGGCCCTGATGACTGGTTTGCGCCGATGATACGCAACCAGGGCGCGCAGCTTGTCCGCGGCTTCCACTCGCGCGACATCATGATGCAATACATGGCCAAGGCCGGCTCGCCCACCAAGGGCAAAGACGGCACGTCACACTATGGCGACATTGAGAAACGTCACATGGTTTCTCCCATCTCCATGCTGGGCGACCTGCTGCCGGTGATGGCCGGAGTCTCGCTGGGCGCTCGCCTGCAGGGCAAAGAACTGGCCTGCCTCACCTGGATCGGCGACGGCGGACAATCCACCGGCGTGAGTTATGACGGCATCAACTTTGCCGCCGTGCGCAAGCTTGGCCTGGTGCTGATCATCGAAAGCAATCTCTGGGCTTACTCCACGCCCACCGAATATCAGGTCAACGTGAAGGACCTGGCCAATCGCGCTATCGGCTATGGCATGCCCGGCGTGATCATTGACGGCACGGACGCCTGCCAGGTCTATGACGCGACCTATGAAGCCGTAGAGCGCGCGCATCGCGGCGAAGGCCCAACCATGATCG